>DBWD01000009.1 GCA_002308555.1 bacterium UBP3_UBA1247 | reverse complement strand
GCTTACGTCTTCGTCGGCATCAGGCTCGCGCCCGGCCAGAGGCGGGAAACGCTTTACGCCAAACTGAACGGCCTGGGCTACGAGATCTGCGACCTGACCGGGAATCTGCTCGCCATGACGCACGTCAGGTACATGGTGGGCGGCCACGCCAACCTGAAAGGCGAGGAAACGCTCTTCCTGTTCGAGTTCCCGGAAAGGGCCGGGACCCTGAAGACCTTCCTGGACGCCATGGGCAGCAAGTGGGACATCACGATGTTCCATTACCGCAACCTGGGCGCCAGCATAGGAAGGATCTTCATGGGACTCATGGTGCCGCCGGAAGAGAAAGGTCAGCTGGACGAAGTCCTGAATAATCTCGGATATCCCTACACCATAGAGAAGAACAATCCCGCTTACGAATGCTTCCTGAAATAAAACTTCAAAATTTAAGGATAAAAAAATGAGCAAAAAGATCCTCAACACAGAGAAAGCCCCGTCGCCTATCGGCCCCTACAACCAGTCAGTTGAAGCCAACGGCTTCCTTTTCGTATCCGGTCAGATCCCCATCGTCCCCGAGACCGGCGAACTAGTCAAGGGCCCTGCCGCCGACCAGGCCAGGCAGTCCCTGAAGAATCTCGGCGCCATTTTGGAAAACGCCGGGCTGAGTTTTGAGGATGTGGTCAAGACCACGGTCTTCCTTTCCGACATCAACGATTTCGCCGCGGTAAACGCCGTCTACGGGGAATGCTTCCCCTCGGACACCGCGCCGGCCAGAAGCTGCGTGGAAGTGGCCAACCTGCCCAAGGGCGTGGCCGTGGAGATCGAGGTCATCGCCGCTCTGAACAAATAATTTTCACAGGCTCCCTATGAAGGCTCCAAAATACGATTTCACGCCCTTCGGATATCTGGACAATCCGGCCCACACCGCGCACCTGAACATTTCCGGCATAGTGCGCTCCGTCCCGCCCATGGGGTTCGGATTCTGGAAACGCGGGCTTCCCTGGACCTACGCCAGCGGCGTCTGTCCCAATTTCAACAATTACCTTTCCTTCCTCCGGCTTTCCCTCGTCACGGAAAACACCCGCATAAGCAACATGGCGGAGGCGAAAAAGGAAGGCCTCTCCTCCCGGATCCACACGGACAAGCTCATGAGCTACAACTGGTCCGGCAACGGCCTGGAGTTTTCCGTCACCTACCTTCTGGCGGACGAGGAGACCATCGCCTGCGACTGGGAGATGAAAAACACTTTTGAATGCCCGCAGAAATTCACCCTGCGGCTCTCCAACCTTTACGGCTACGTTGAGAAGCCCTGGTGGGGCAGCTCCGGCCTGGTCAGCCGCTTCGTTCCCGAAAAGCGCGCCTGGATAAACAAGATCTGGGAAGGCGGCGACGTTTTCGCCCTGGCTTCCGACGACCTCCCCCGCAAGGTGGGCCTGAAATTTTACACCCCCGGGGACGATCCCTCGCGTTGGCCCGGCGACGAGCTGAACACCATCGATTACGGCACCAGGGAATTCGGGGACGACTTCGACAACTGCGCCGGGGCCGAATCCTTCTCCGACTACTGCTTCACCATGGAGGGGCGCACGACCCGCACGGGGCATTTTTACCTCATAAGGGAGCGTAACGAGGCTTACGCCTGGCGCCGCCTCAGCAAGATCAGGCTTGATTACGACAGCGTCAAGGCCAAGAAGATCGAGGAGGACGACGAGTTCTATTCCGGGACGCCCTTGCTCACCGGCGCATGGAGCGACGCGTGGAAGCAGGGCTGGGTCCAGGATTTCGAGACTTTGAGAATGACCATCAGGCCGCCCGTGGGCATCTACACTACCCCCTGGGACGCCATGCAGATCTTCTCCCCCCGCTGCGTCCTGGGCGAGACCCATCTGGACATGATGTGTTACGCCTACGCCGACCCCGAGACGGCCAAGAGCGTCATTTACGGATGCTTCAAGGACGCTCCCATGCCCAACGTCCCCTGCTCCAGGGAAGACGGCAGCATGAACATGATCGGGGCCGGCGGCTCCGAGTGCGGGACTTCCCCGGTCTGGGGCCTTCCCTTCTACGTCATACGCTCCATCTTTTTCCGTGAGCACGACCTCAACTGGCTCAGGAAACTTTACCCCTACCTGCGCTCCTTCATAACCTGGTGGCTGGAGAACCGCACCGACGGCGAAGGCTGGTTCCACTGCAACAACTCCTGGGAATCCGGCCAGGACGGCTCCAAGCGCTTCACCTTCGACGGATGCAGCGAAGCCGACGTGGTGGATTTCGTGCGCACGGTGGACGTGGAGGCTGTCATGGCCCACGCCATGGAGAGCATGGCCGTGTTCGCCAGGCGGCTGGGATTGGAGAACGACATCCCCTACTGGCAGGAGATGGCCAACGAGCGCATCAAGAGGACCAGGGAAATGTTCGCGGAAGGCTGGTTCAGGGATTTCGACGCCCGCACGAACAAGCCCATCATCCTGAAAGACTATTACGACGTGATGATGCTGCTGCCCATCACCGTGGGCGTGGCTCTGCCGGAACAGATAGACGAAATGAAGACGTCTTTCCGCTACTTCATCGACAATCCCAAGCTGATGTTGGAATGGCCCTCATTCCAGTTCCCCTTCACGGAAGCGGCCGGGAGGGCGGGCTTGAACTCCATGGTCAGCGACCTTCTCATATCCACCGGCGACCGCGTCTACGGCCGCGAGACTTCCCGGGACGTCCGTCCTCTGGCCAGCCGCCACCGCACCACCTTCCCCCAATGCTTCCGCTACAAGATGCCGGGGCAGGCTTCGGAATTCTGGCCGATGAAGCCGGATCCCGTCTGGGAATGCGGCGCCGAGCATTACGGCTGGGGCGCCACTTTGCCCACCATGGTCATCAGGAACATCTTCGGCATCCGGGAAAACGAATCCGACCATCCCTCCATAACCGTGTCGCCGACTCTCCCCTCCTGCTGGAAAGAAGGGGAAAAATACGGCCTTTCCAACTTCCACATCGGCCCCTTCGCTTTCGACATCGTCCTGGAAAAGACTCCGGAAGGCGTCAGGACCGTCATCGATTTCAGCACTCCTGAAAAGCAGCGCGTCGAGAAAACGCTCAAACCCGGCGAAACGCTAACGTTCTGAAGAAATGACAAAAGCCATAAAATATCTGATCTTCCCGCTCCTTCTGGCCGCGATACTTCTGGCCTACTATCCGAGCGTCGACTCGTCCTACCACCTGGACGATTTCGAGACCATCGTCGTGAACGACCTCATGGACGCCCCGCTCGTTCCGCTCATCAGGAAGTATCCGACCAGATGGCTGGTGTTCCTGTCCTACTGGGTAAGCCTAAGGCCGGCCGTGACGGATATTGTCGGCAAAGTTTTCAGATCCGAGAGCGCCCAGCTCGTCTCTTTGCATCTCTTCAACTTCTTTTTGCACGCACTGAACGCCTGGCTCGTCTATCTTATAACCCTCCCGCTCCTGCTTCCCCTGAGGCTCAGGGACAAGCTTGACAAAGCCGGCATGGGCACGCATCTCGTCGCGGCGCTGGTCGCCTTCTTCTTCGCCCTGATGCCGCTGCAGACCATGCCGGTCATCTACATCGGGCAGCGCTTCACGCTTTTCTCGGCCTTCTTCTACTTCCTGACACTCTACTTCGTGACCAGGGCTTATTTCGCCCACTGGCGCAAAGCGATTGCCATCCCCTGCGCGATCCTGTCCTTCATCATCGGACTTTTCTGCAAGGAGACCATCGTCACGGCGCCCATCGCCTGCATCGTTCTGCTGTGGCTCTTCGAAGCCAGCCCGGAACTGAAATACCTGAAGTCGCACCAGAAAAAGTTCCTCGCGCTGGAACTGCTTGGGGTTGTCTTCCTTTTCCTCGTGCTTCCGGCCGTGGTCTTCTGCCACCTGAACAAGTGGGATCCCGAGCTCATCAGCGGCTCCTTGAAGAGCGTGGGCGGCATGAGGCACATCGACTACAACGTCGAGGGACTTTCCAGGCTTACCTACTTCCTGACCCAGCCCTTCGTGATCCTCTTCTACGTCGCCCTCTTCTTCATGCCGGGGCTGCTTTGCATCGACCACGACATTCCGCTCTGCATGAGCTTCCTGAGCTGGCAGTGGTTCGTTCCGGTCGCCATTCTCGTTGCCTGCTGCTTTGTCTTCTTCAAAGTGCGGCACAAATATCCCCTTTCGAGCTGGGGCTTCTTCTTCTTTGTCTTCCCGCTTCTGCCGCAGAGTTCTTTCGTGCCCACCCTTGACCTTTGCTTCGAGCACAGAATGTACCTTTCCGTGGCGGGCTTGATCTGGCTTAGCGCCGATCTTGTCAGGATCATGTGCGAAAATCTCCCCAAGGCCTTCACCTACGCCGTGAGAGTGCTTCTGCCGGCGGCGCTTCTGGTCTACTCCGTGGCGACTTTTCAGCGGAGCAAAGACTGGCAGAGCGAACTGACGCTCTGGGGCGACGCCATGACGAAAGCCCCTAACAAGCAGAGGGTGATGATCAACTACGCTTCGGCCTACCTTGGCGAGACCGGCGACTACGAATACGTCATCAAGCTCCTGTCGGAAAACATGCCCAAGTGGCACATAGTCCATCCCAGGGCCTTCGCTCTTCTGGGCAGCGCCTATCAGCTGGCGGGCGAGTTCAAGTTCGCCATCAACAATTACCTTTCCGCCATCGACTGCGATAAGGACAATCCCGTTTTCCGCTACAACATCGCGATCCTCTACCTGGGCGTCGGGAAACCCGAATCGGCCCTGAAGCAGCTGAACCGGTGCATAGAGCTCAACCCCGATTACGCCGACGTCTACTATCTGCGAGGCGTGGTAAACCGTTACTTGAAACGCGACAAATCCGCCCTGAAAGATTTTCAAAAATACCTTTCCCTCGCCCCCCACGGCGAAAACGCCGAGGACGCGGAGAAACAGATAAACGCGCTGGGCGCGGACAAGGAGGAAAAATGAGCAGACGCTTCCCCTCCGCTTTCCGTCCCGGCCTGTCCATAAGTTTAAAACAACAAAAAACGGAGTTTAAGATGAAAACAAAACTTTTCCTCTTCGCAGCGCTTTTTTTGCTGACCCCCTGCCTTTTCGCGGAAGAGACCGCGCCCGCTCCTGTTGAGAGCGGCATCCAGTTCACCGAAACTTCCGTCACGCCCGCCTATCTGACCGAAAAGGCGGATTCCGACGCCGTCACGGTAGGCGTGGTGGAGTTCGTGCCCGGCGGCGAGGAAACGGCGGAGGAAGCCCCGGAGGTGGTTGTCGGGGACGAGACTGAAGAGAAGACTTTCGGCAGCGCCGCCCTGACAGGGCCGGCAGAGGTCGCGGCCTCCCTGGCCATGCCGCTCGCTCTCACCGGCATCGGCGCCTCCCTGGGGGTCCTGCCCGCCGCTGAAGGCAACCTCGGCATGGCCGTCCTGCCTTTCACCACGACCATCGGCGCCGGCATTGGAGCCGTCTGCAGCGCGGTGGCCACCCCGTACCTGGCCCTGAAAGGCATCTTCGACACCCTGACTTTTGGCGCCTTCGTGGACGAGGATTTCGACCTTGACAACCACACGTTCATCCTGGAAGACCAGGTCGACAACGTCAACGACGTTTTCACGCTGAACAACCCCTTCGACGACGAAGAGGAGGATGAAAGCGCTGAGGAAGAGGGATCCTCCGAGGAAGAGACGTCGGAAGACGAGCCCGAACCGGAACCCGAAACTGAAACCGAAAGCGAAAGCGAACCGGAAGCCTAATTTTTAACGGCTAAGAACTATTTATGGCTGAAAACAACGATTATCAGGTCCTGGCCCGGCGCTGGCGTCCCCAGCGCTTTTCGGAAGTGGTCGGCCAGGATCACATCGTGACCACGCTGCAGAACGCGATCCTGCAGGGACGCGTGGGCCAGGGCTATCTCTTCATCGGGACCCGCGGCACCGGAAAGACCACCATCGCGCGCATCTTGGCCAAGGCTCTCAACTGCCTTTCCGATTCCAAGCCGGTGGCGGAACCCTGCTGCCAGTGCGCCAGCTGCCAGGCTATCAAGGACGGCAGCTCCCTGGACGTCATCGAGATCGACGGCGCCTCCAACCGCACCATCGACAACATCAGGCAGATCAGGGACACCGTCTCCATAGCGCCGGTCTCCTCCCGCTACAAGATCTACATTATAGACGAAGTGCACATGCTGACGAAGGAAGCCTTCAACGCGCTTTTGAAGACGCTGGAGGAGCCTCCCGCCCACGTGAAATTCTTCTTCGCCACCACGGATCCCCAGAAGATCCCGCCCACCATCCTCTCCAGGGTGCAGAAATTCGAGCTGCACCGCATGGACTGGAACACGCTCAACCAGTATCTTTCCCAAATGGCCGCCAAGGAAGGCCTCAAGGCTTCCCCCTCGGCCATCGCGGCGGTGGCCAGGGCCGGCAACGGCAGCATGCGCGACGCCCTTTCCGTTTTCGACCAGATTCTGGCCTGGGGCGGCGAGGAGGTCACGGAAAAGGAAGTGGCCTCCCTGCTCGGCCTGACCGACAGGGAGATCATCGCGGAGCTGGGCGACGCCATAGTGCGGAAAGACTGCGAAAAGGCCATGCGCTGCGTGGCCAAGGTCATGGAGGGCGGACGGGACGCGGAACGTTTCGTCAATTCCCTCATCCAGTATTTCCGGGACCTGGCGGTCATGAAGATCTCCCTAAAGCCGGAGGGTCTTCTGGAAGAGAGCCCGGAATACCTCGCGCAGCTCGCCAAGGCCGCCGAGGCGCACACCCTGCCACAGCTCACCGCCAGCATAGACGAGCTGCTGCAGATCCTGCCGAAGCTCTCCTCCACCGAAGCCAAGCAGACCATCCTGGAACTGGCGGTCCTGAAACTCATCCATCTCCGCTCCCAGATAACCCCCGACGAGATCTTCCGGCGCTTGACGGAACTGGAGAAAGGCTCGGTGGTCTGCGAGCGCGAGAAAGCCGCCAAGACGGCGCCGGCTCAGTCTTCCGCCGAGCAAACTCCCGAGAACAAGGACCAGAACGGCGACGTGGCTTTGGCGAAACAGCTTTTCCCCGGCATCAAGACCGAACAACAATAAATACAATTTACAACCACAACTACAAACTACAGGCAAGAAAATGGAAAGGACGCATTCCTGCAATGCATTGAGGGCCGCCGACTGCGGCAAGACAGTGACGCTCTGCGGATGGGTGAAACGCCGCCGCACTTTAGGCAATCTTATCTTCGTCGATCTTAGGGACCGCGAGGGCATAACCCAGATCGTCTTCGACCCCGCCTGCTGCGAAAAGGCGCACGAGGCCGCCAAGGACATCAGAAGCGAATATGTGGTCTCTGTGACCGGCCAGGTCAGGTCCAGGGGCGACCAGGTCAACAAGGACCTGCCCACCGGCGAAATCGAGATACTGGCTTCGGAACTGAAGATCTTCAACACCGCCGAGACGCCGCCTTTCCCTCTCGACAACGACGACCCCACGGACGATCTCCGCCTGAAATACCGTTACCTCGACCTCCGGCGCGCCCATCTGCAGAAGGCCCTGGGCCTGAGGCACAAGGTTGCCCTGGCGGTGCGCAACACCCTGGACAGCCTGGGATTCTGGGAAATTGAGACGCCCGTGCTTTCCAAATCGACCCCCGAGGGCGCCAGGGACTATCTTGTCCCCTCCCGCGTGCACCACGGCAAATTCTACGCCCTGCCCCAGTCACCGCAGCTCTTGAAGCAGCTTCTCATGGTGGCCGGCATGGACAAGTATTTCCAGATCACCCGCTGCTTCAGGGACGAGGACCTGAGGGCGGAGCGCCAGCCGGAATTCACCCAGATCGACCTTGAGATGTCCTTCGCCGAGAAAGAGGACGTCTTCGCCGTGGGCGAAGCGGTCATGAAGACCGCCTTCGCCACCGCCGGCTACGAGATATCCGTCCCCTTCCCCCACATGACCTGGCACGACGCCATGTACGGCTACGGCTCCGACAAGCCCGACCTCAGGTTCGGCATGGTCATTCAGGACGTCAGCGAGCCTTTGAAAAACTGCGCCTTCGCGCCTTTCGCGGAAGCGGCCGCCAAGGGAGGCAGCGTCCGCTGCATCCTGGTCAAGGGCGGCGCGGCTTTCTCCCGCAAGAAATTCGACGAGTTCTCCGAGATCGCCAAGAAGGAAAAGACCAAGGGCGTCTTCTACGCCAAGTACGAGGAGGACGGCCGCAAGTCCCCCATGAAGGGCCTGACCGACGAGGAATGGAAGGGTCTGGAGGACATCATGAAGCCCGAAAAGGGCGACTGCCTCATAATGACCGCCGACGAGTCCATCAAGGCCTGCAAGGCCCTGGGCGCCGTCAGGCTCTTCCTGGGGCAGGAGCTTAAGCTCATTCCGGAAAACACCTTCGCCTTCACCTGGATCACTGACTTCCCGCTCTTCCAGTACAGCGAGGAGGAAGGCCGCTGGGTCTCCGAGCACCATCCCTTCACCTCCCCCAACAAGGACGACATCGACAAGCTGGAATCCGACCCCGGGCACATCCGCTCCAATTCCTACGACCTGGTCATCAACGGCTACGAAGTGGGCTCCGGTTCCGTGCGTATCCACGATCCCAAGCTCCAGGACCGCATTTTCCGCCTGCTGCAGCTGAAGCCCGAACAGATCGAGGACCGCTTCGGGTTCTTCATCAACGCCCTCAAATACGGCGCGCCGCCCCACGCCGGCGTGGCTTTCGGGCTTGACAGGCTCACCATGCTTCTGACCGGGCGCAACAACATCAGGGACGTCATAGCCTTCCCCAAGACCCTGAAGGCCACGGACCTCATGTCGGAAGCCCCCTCCACCGTGAGCGCCGAACAGCTGGACGAGCTGGCCATCGCGGTCACCAGAACCGAAGAGGAAGAAAATCAAGAATAAGCCTCACATGGAAAAAGAGGCCGCGGGATCCGCTCCCGGCCGTTTCAACGCCAAAAAGCTGCTGCGCCTTTTGGCGGTGATCCCCGTATTGTTCATCCTTTACGCCCTTCTGCCTCCCCTTGTTGCCAACAACTTCATCTTCCAGGATCATCTGGCCAGGAAGATCTCCAAAGCCAGCGGGCTCAGGGCGGAGATAGTCGGCTTTTCGCTCTCATCCTGGACCGGGCCTTTCAAGATCGAGATCCAGGCCCTGGATCTGTACGAGCCGAAAGACAACGGGAAAATGGTCTTCAGCCTGGACCATCTGAAATGTGAGATGCTGCCCTGGCAGGTCCTACCGCCGCTGTTCGGCCTCAGGAACGGCACGATCCGCGTCCTGGAATGGTGCCGCGCCGGCGAGGACATCAAGCGGACGCTGAAGTCCCTTCCCTACCTGCCCGTGGAAAAATGGCCGGTCTGGGAAGACGAGAGCCGGGGCGCGGAATTCCACAGGGTGCGCTTCGAGATCGAGAAAGACGCCGGGGCCCTGGTCTTCTCCGCGGCTTCCGACGTGGACTGCCCGAACCTCAGCGAAAGCGAGCTCTCCGCGAAGGGAAAATTCTATCCCGCTTCCCGGGTCCTTACCCTGAGCGACCTGCAGTTTTCCGGCCGCCGCCGCTCCCTTTACCGCAGCATAAAAGACGGCAAGATCGAAGAGGAGGCCTACGACGTTCCCTTCCTCCTGACCTGCGACTGCGCCCTGGAAAAGGGCAAGACGGAGATCAGGAACATTTCCTTCCTGGCGGACCGCTTCCTTTCCACCGGCTGGATCTCCAGGACTCCGGAAGAATTCTCCTTCCTTCTGAACGGCACCGGCGACTTTTCCCAGGAGCTGGCTCAGCTCTGCGGCCTCACCAGAAGAGTCTCCTTCTTCCGGGAGCTTGACTGCCAGGTCAAGGGCGGCGCCGCGAAGGGCCAGAAGCTGAAGACCGAGGGCGAGGCCAGGTTCAGGGAAGGGCGGCTCACCGGGCTTTCCTTTACCAACGCCGTGATGACCTTCGGCGCCCTGAACGACCACCTGACTTACCTCAAACTGGATTCCGGTTTCTGGCGGGGCTCCCTGGGACTGAACGTCAGCGAATCCAATCTGGCCGGCGGTGAGACGCTCCTTAAGGCTTCCTTCAACGTGAAGGACGCCGCCGCCGCTGACATGCTGGAATATTTCAAGTGCCGCGGCAAAATGCCGGGCGGCACGCTCTCGCTCTCCGCGGACCTTTTCCTCACCAACGGGACCTTCACCGCGCTGCTCTCCAACGGTGAGGAGACCCTGCGGTCCCTTTACGGCTCCGGAAAGATCACCGCCAGCGACGTGGACCTCAGCTATTTCGCCAGGGACGATTTCCTGTCCGGCCAGGCTCCCCTCCTGCTGCAGAGAGTCCTNNGGCAGCGGCGCCACCCTGGCTTCCGCCAAGGAGAAGCTTCCCTTCCTGCAGCAGATCATGCAGTCCCTGGGCAAGGAAAAGCTGAAGAATTATTCCGCCTCCTTCCAGATCCGGGACGGCGCCATCCTCTCCCCCGTCACGAAGCTTAAGGGAAACGTTGGCGAACTGGAAGGCTCCGGACGCTGCCTCCTGAACGGGGAGGTGGACTACCGCCTGAAGCTGAACCTTTCGCGCGCGCTTTCCGAGAAGTACGCCAAGCAGCCCCTGGCCTCCATTTTCCTTGAGAACGGCGTCATATCCGTGCCCATAAAGATGCACGGCGACATCAGGGATCCCAAGATCTCGCTGGACCTCAGCGAGAGCAAGAAGGCCCTTTTCGAGGACAGGGTCCTGCAGCTGGTCTCGGATTTTTACAATGACAAGCTGAAGAACACCGCGGGCCGCTTCCTTTCGGAGGGCGACAGCGGCGACCTTATGCAGAAGATAGAGGACAGCGTCAAGGAACTTCTGAAAAAATTGCTTTGATACGAACGGAATATGCTGGACAACATAAGAAATTTTTGCATTATCGCCCACATCNNCACGGCAAGACGACCCTCTCCGACCGTTTTCTGGAGCTGACCGGCGCCGTGGCCAAGCGGGAAATGGTTGACCAGGCCCTGGACGACATGGACCTGGAAAGGGAAAGGGGCATCACCATCAAGTCCCACCCCGTGCGTCTCAATTACACCTCCCCGGACGGCCGGACTTACATTCTTAATCTCATCGACACTCCGGGGCACGTGGATTTCTCCTACGAGGTGTCCCGCAGCCTGGCGGCCTGCGAGGGCGCGATCCTGCTGGTGGACGCCTCCCAGGGCGTGCAGGCCCAAACTGTGGCCAACGTCAGGATGGCCTTGGATCACGATCTGAACATCATTCCGGTGCTCAACAAAATAGACCTTCCAAGCGCCGATGTCGACTACTGCTCCCAGCAGATCATCGATCTTATCGGCGGGACCAAGGACGAGATACTGAAAGTCAGCAGCAAGACCGGCGAAGGTCTTGAAACGCTCCTGGAGCACATCATCAAGGACGTCCCCCCGCCGAAGGAACCGGAAGACGACAAGCTCAGATGGCTCATCTTTGACTCCGTCTACGACCCCTACCGGGGCGTCATCGTTTACGGCCGCGTCTTTTCCGGCAAGATCAAAAAGGGCTCCAAGATCCGCTTCATGTCCAACGGGCTGGAGTACGAATTGATCGAGGTGGGCACTTTCACGCCCCACATGAAGGCGGTCGACGAGATAAGGCCCGGCGAAGTCGGCTATTTCACCGCTCTCATCAGGGACGCCTCCCACGTGCGCGTGGGCGACACCGTGACTCTGGCTGACGATCCGGCGCCCGAGCCGCTGCCAGGTTTCAAGGAATTCAAGCCCATGCTCTTCTCCGGCTTCTATCCCGTGGACACCAGCGATTACGAGGATTTCAAGAAAGCGCTGGAAAGGCTCAGGCTGAACGACGCCTCCTTCACCTACG
>DBWD01000155.1:228-4820 GCA_002308555.1 bacterium UBP3_UBA1247 | reverse complement strand
TATTCATTCTCCATCTCCAGCCAGGCAACTCGCTTTTTAAGCTTCTCATATTCCGATTCTAGAGATACGTTCCCCACCGTTTCGGTAGGTTCAAGATTCTTTTCAACTTTTCGTGGGCGTCCTCGGCGTTCTGTCATAAGCGCATTTTCTCCTCCCTCAAGATACAAGCGTTTCCATCGCTTTATCGCTTCGGTAAAATTGTCTTCTGTTCCGTGCACATTCCAATGCCTGCGCGCAACATCTCGATAACTCAAATGATTCTTGAGTAAGTCCATTATAACACAAAGTTTAAACTTTGTCTTGTAACGTCTGAATTTCTGTCCTTTTTTTGCCATAAAATGAACCCCAAATCTGTCCAAGATTTGGGGTTCATATCAAGGCCGCCTTCTTTTATTTCTTCTCTACGGGCCTTACGGGCACGCCTTTGCTCGCAAGGTATTCTTTCACCTGCGGGACCGTTAACGTGCCGAAATGGAAGAGCGAGGCCGCCAGAAGGGCATCCGCCTCCCCTTCCACGGCGCCTTTGTAGAAGTCCTCTAGGCAGCCGGCGCCGCCGGAGGCGATGAGGGGAACGTTGACGGCGTCATGCACGGCCTTGTTCATGGCGTTGTCGTAGCCGTCCTTGGTGCCGTCCTTGTCCATGGAGGTGAGAAGGATCTCGCCGGCGCCCAGGGAAACGGCGTATTTGCACCACTTGATAAGGTCGATGCCGGTGGCGGTGCGGCCGCCGTGGACGTAGACTTCCCACAAAGTGTTCTCGTCGACGGCCACGGGAGAGATGTCCCAGGTCCACTCGATCTTGTGGGCTTCCTCTTTGTTGACTTTCGTGTTGAGACGGCGGTCCCTGGCGTCCGCCGCCAGGCAGACGCACTGGCTGCCGAACATCTTGGCGCCTTCTTTCAGGATCGCGGGGTTCATGACCGCCGCGGTGTTGACGCCCACCTTGTCGGCGCCGGCCCTGAGGATGCGCTGCATGTCGTCAGTGTTCCTGATGCCGCCGCCCACGGTGAGGGGCATGAAGATGACTTCGGAGGTCTTGGAGACCAGGTCCACGATGGTGTCCCGGCCTTCATGGGAGGCCGTGATGTCCAGGAAGACCAGCTCGTCCGCGCCCTGTTCGTTGTACTTTCTCGCGTATTCCACGGGGTCGCCCACGTCGGCGAGGCCGAGGAAATTAACGCCTTTCACGAGTCTGCCGCCTTTGGTGTCGAGGCAGGGAATGATTCTTTTTGGGGTTGTCATGGCTGTCTTCCTATTTTTTGTGATGGTGGCAATGCTCGCAGCCGCAGCCTTCGCCGTGGCCGTGTTCGATCTGATGGCAGGATTCCGAGGCCTTGCACTTGTAGTCGGTCTCGTAGAAGCCGCTGCCTTTGAAAATTATGCCGGCGCCGCCGCTTATGAGTCTTTCCACGTGTCCGCCGCATTTCGGGCACTTCTTAAGCGGTTCCGCGGTTATCTGCTGGAACTTCTCGAATTCGTAACCGCATTTTTTGCAGCGGTATTCGTAAGTGGGCATGGTAATTATACCTTCGTGTTAACGGCGCTTCAACTGCAGCGCCTTGCCGCTCTGGGCATCGTAGAATTTATAATCCTCCAGATCCAGCTTGGGATTGGCGGTTATGGTCAGGTTGGCTTTGTAGTTGCTCTCCAGCTTCCTCAGGATGTCCATGTTCTCCCTCAAACTGGCGGCCACGCTGGGATTGACGTCGATCCTGACGTCCTTCTCCTGCTCGATGGAGAGCAGGGACTGCAGCGCGCGCTGCAGTTCCAGGCAGATGGAGAGAAGGGATTTCACCAACCCGCGGCCGTGGCAGTAGGGGCACTCGTCGTAGACGGACTGCCTGATGGACTCGGTGACGCGCTGGCGCGTCATTTCCAGCAGGCCGAATTCGGACAGCGGCAGGATGCTACTCTTGGCCTTGTCCTTTTTGAGGGCGCTCTGAAGCCTCATCACGACCTCTTTCTGGTTCTGTTTGGAGTGCATGTCGATGAAGTCAACCACCACCAGGCCTCCGATGTTGCGGAGCTTGAGCTGGCGGGCGATCTCGTCGGCCGCCTCCAGGTTGGTCTTGGTAACGGTCTCCTCCTGGTTGTCGGAGGAGGTGTGGCGTCCGGAGTTCACGTCGATGGCGATCATGGCCTCGGTCTGGTCGATGACGATGTAGCCGCCGCTCTTGAGCCAGACGTTGCGCCTGAAGGCCCTGTCGATGTCTTTCTGGACGTTGAATTTCTCGAAGATGGGCACGTCGCCCTCGTAGAGCCTGACGTTGCTCTTGGCCTCGGGAACGAAGCTCTTGACGAACTCCATGACGCGCTGATAGTCTTCCTTGGTGTTGACCACGATCTTGGAAACGTCCTCGCCGTAGCTGTCGCGGATAGTCCTCAAGACCAGGTCGAGCTCCGGGTGAAGAAGCGCCGGCGCTGAGGTGGTCCTGTGCTTTTCCTCGATCTCCTTCCAGGTGTTCACCAGATAGGCCACGTCGTTCTCGAAGGCTTTTTTCGTGCAGCCCTCGGCGGCGGTCCTGATGATGAGGCCGCAGCCCTCCGGCAATTGCACTTCCTTGGCCATCTGGCGCAGTCTTTTGCGCTCCTGGACGTTGCTGATGCGACGGGAGACGGCGATCTGCTTCTCGAAGGGCATAAGGACCAGGAAGCGGCCCGGCAGGCTGATGTCCGTGGTGAGGCGGCAGCCCTTCGTGCTGATGGGCTCCTTGACCACCTGGACTATGATCTCCTGCTTCTCCTTCAAGATGTCGGAGATCTTCATGTCCTTGCGGCTCTTCCCGCGGCCTTTCTGGGGGGCTTTCTTCTCCTTCTCCTTATCCTTATCTTCGCCTTCCTCGTCCTCGTCGTCAAGTTCCATGGCGTCCAGGTTGTCGGCGAAAACGTCGTCGATGTGAATGAAGCCGTTCTTCTCCAGGCCAATGTCCACGAAGGCCGCGTTGATGGCGGGGATGATGTTCTCCACCCTGCCCTTGTAGACGCTGCCCATGTGGCGGTGCTGCTCGTCGCGCTCGATGTAATATTCTTCCAGAACCTTGTCCTCGACCACCGCCACGCGGCGCTCCTGGGACTGTTCCGTGTCGATAATGATCTCTCTTTCTATTTTTTGATTTTTCATATTTGAATAAAACTAAAAATTGTTCAGGCGTCCTACGGCAGGGATATCTTCTCCAGGCAATTCTGGAAGACCGCGCTCAGGCAGTGATTGTAGATAGCCTCGTCGCCGGCGCTCTCCAGCCCTTCCACCGGAACTGTCACGGCGAAGGACTGCCTTAATTCCTTGGCGTAAACCGTCGATTTGTTGTCCGCGCGCGTGATCGTCACGCGCATGACCACGTGGGAGGCGAATTTGTGCGCTCCCAGATATTCGTTGAATTTTTCGGCGTAAATGTTCTTCACGTCGCAGAGCACGTGGTAGTCGCTCTTCCTGGGGTCGGTGACCATGGTCTGGCCGTGGCGTCTGAAAAAGGTCTCCCACTCCTTCTCAGCCCAGGCGGAAAGGTCGCTGTCGGTCCTGACCCAGCTCCACTGGCCGTCGGCGATGGCGCGGATCTTGCCGATCCTTTTGTCCACCAGCACGGGCGTCTCGACCTTGTCCAGGAAAAATACAGCCGGGGCGCCGAGATCGGAATGCTCGGCCACCTTGACGCTGGCGTTTTTGAGCGTGATGCTAGAAGTGCAGCCGACCAGCAGCAAAGAAAGTATCAGACTACGCCATGCCATTGGCACCCCGCTCCGAAGTCAAGGATCTTCCTGAGGAAAGCCTCGTCGATGACGGGTGCTTCGAAGTATTTTTCCTTCAAAGCGGCGCGTATCTTTGATACGTCGAAAACAGGTTCGCCGAACAGATAACGGAGATACTCGCTGATCTCCAAACAAAAACTGATGTTGATGCCGATAGCGGCGAATTTCTTAACCTCTTCCCTCAGAATCTGCTCCGACTGCTCGAAAGTGCAGTCCACGAATTCCACTCCGCCCATCTCGATCCATTGGCAGCCCTTGACCAGCAGTTCGCGGATCTTGGGGGGATTCGGATGGGTGAGGTGGTAGACCTGGCCGACGGACTCGGGCCGTTCGCAGAGATTCATGATATTGCTGACGACACAGTCGATCGGAATGAGATTCACGGTCGTGTCGGAAGGGCAGGGAAAGCGGAAAGGATAATTGACGTAGTTTCCGTTTGTGTAAAGATCGTGCTTTTTGTAAAATTCGGCGTCCCCGTTGATCTTGCGTACCACGAGGCGTTTCATCAAGGCGAAGACCTTGGCAATGTTATAAAAGCCCGTAAAGGAAAGACATTTTCCGTTCACGGTGTCCCCTATTATGACCGCGGGACGGTAGATGGTCGTCTTGACGCCCGTTTCGTCGGCGAACTTCTTGACGGCCTGCTCGCCCTCGTATTTGGTCTCTTCATAGGGATTGCGGAACTCCCAATCGCATTTCGTGACTTCCTCTTTGACCGCGTGATCGGCAAGCCCGCTGACGTAGGCCGTGCTGATGTGCTGGAAGCGCTTTATCCCGTAGCGCTTGATGAAGTCCAGAACGTTCAGGGTTCCCTGGTGATTTATTTTTTCGGTCACTTCCCGCTG
>DBWD01000155.1:0-168 GCA_002308555.1 bacterium UBP3_UBA1247 | reverse complement strand
GGCGTCGTCGACGCCCAAGTTGGGCAGAGTGATGTCGCCCTCGACCAGCTCGAAGGTTCCCGGAAGTTCCCGCCACTTGGGATCAATGGCTTCCAATACTGTCAGAACACGGTCTTTAGCGGAAACCGTCCGCTTTGCTCTGGCCAAATACAGCACGTGCCAGCCGCG
>DBWD01000129.1:11488-12156 GCA_002308555.1 bacterium UBP3_UBA1247 | reverse complement strand
GAGACCAAGGACCGCTACGTGGGCTTCACCGGGCGCTGCTCCTCCCAGGCTCCCTCGAGTTTCATGATCGGCGATATGGAAAAAGTCGCCCTGCAGGTCCAGACTTCCGTTCTGCCCAACACGATCCAGACGAACGAGTCCCCGAACCTGGCCTCCGCGCTCGCTTATCCGCAGCAGAACGTCGATAGGGAAGCCGTCAGGGTCACCTCGAAGCTGATGATCGGCGTCAACAACACCGAGATCCAGCAGCTGACCAACACTGACAACGCGCCGGTCTACTTCAAGGGCTACGGCACCCTGACCGACCAGAAGGCCTCTTTCAGCCAGAAGTTCAAAAAGTCCCTGACCGACACCATGAAGATCTCCTTCAACGTCGACATGACCGACCACGCTTCCGTGATGGCCAACCTCTCTGACTTCGACATCGCTTTCTACGTTGGAAGCGACCTCTTCTTCCTGCCCGGCGACGGAACGGAAACGAAGGTCAAGAAGAACCAGCGCCTCCACAAGGTGGTCGATCCCAAGGGCGGCGTCAAGAAACTCGACATCAAGACTAAGAAGGACGGCCGCATGAAGGTCACCTTCTCGATCAGCAAAGCCACCATCGGGGGCGCCACGGGCCTGAACGCCCAGTCCGCCACCGGCAAGGCCCGCCAGATGTTCCTGCC
>DBWD01000129.1:9809-11401 GCA_002308555.1 bacterium UBP3_UBA1247 | reverse complement strand
AAGTGGTTCGAAGAATATCTGCGCGTTGAGAAAGGTCTGGCGCGCAATACCTGCGAAGCCTACCGAAGCGATTTGGTAGGCTTCGCCGGCTATTGCGAGAAAAAGGGCGTCGCGGACTGGAACGCCGTCACCCCGGACGACATCACCGATTATCTGGGGGACCGTTACGACGAGCATGTGGCGACCTCCACGGCGGCCAGGGAGCTCATCAGCCTCCGGATGTTCTACCGTTTCGGCGTTGAGGAGGGGCATCTGAAGGAGGACATACCCAAGCTGGTGGAATCGCCGAAACTGGCGAAAGTCCTGCCCCACGTCCTGACGGAGGAGGAGGTGACCAGGCTGCTGGCGGCCCCCGACAAGGAAAAGCCGGGAGGCTTGAGGGACCGCGCCATGCTGGAACTTTTGTACGCCACGGGCCTCAGGGTCAGCGAGCTGGTCAAGCTCAACAAGGGCCAGATCAACCTGGACGAGGGTTTCCTGCAGGTCACGGGCAAAGGCAACAAGACCAGGATCGTGCCCATCGGCCACATCGCCTGCCAGGCCCTCAGGGAATATTTCGCCTCCCGCGCGGAGGAGCCCAGGCGCAAGGAAGCCTTCCTGTCGCGGCTGGGGAAGCCCATGACCAGGATAAATTTCTGGATGCTCATCAAGAAATACGCCCGGGAGGCGGACATCCAGAAAGACATTTCCCCCCACGTGCTGCGGCACAGTTTCGCGACCCACCTCATACTTCACGGGGCGGATCTCAGGGTGGTCCAGGAAATGCTGGGCCACGCCTCCGTCACAACCACGGAAAAATACACCCACGTGGAATACAGCCACCTTAAGAAGACCCATAAGAAATTCCATCCCCACGGCTGATCTTTTCCCGCTCCGGCGCGCCTTTTTTAAAACCGTAACGGCTTGATTTAAATCGCTTTCGCCCGCGCCCTTTTTGCTTTTCCTGTTTTTCTCCTGCCGGGACCTCGCTTTTGCTATAATTAATAAATACAGGAATAATATTTTTGTAATGATCAGGATCAGAAAATAATGCGAAAAGTTTCCATAATAATCTTGACGTGGAACGGGCTTGCCTACACCAAGCGCTGCCTGGACACCCTGCGGAGCCTCACCACGCACCGGAATTACACGATCTACGTGGCCGACAACGGCAGCACGGACGGAACGGTCGAGTACTTGAAGAGCCAGAAGGATATAAAGTGCGTTTTCAACAACGCCAATCTGGGCTTTCCCAAGGGCAACAACGTCGCCATAAAGCTTACCCCTCCCGATTCCGACATCCTGCTTCTCAACAACGACACCGAGATCCTGCCGGACTGCCCGGACTGGCTTGAAAAGATGCAGGCCGCGGCCTACGCCGCCCCCGACATCGGCGTGGTGGGCTGCCGGCTGGTCAGGGCTAACGGCATGCTCCAGCACCTGGGCGCCTGGATGCCCGTGGGCCCCTACTGGGGCCAGCAGATCGCCAGCAACGAGGCGAACGTCAACCAGTATCCCTACGATTCCGACGTGGAAAGCGTGGTCTTCGCCTGCGCATACATCAAGAGGGAAGTGATAGAGAAGGTCGGGCTTCTCTGCGAGGATTTCTTCGC
>DBWD01000129.1:4732-9769 GCA_002308555.1 bacterium UBP3_UBA1247 | reverse complement strand
GGCTACCGCACCGTCTGCTGCGGCGGAGCCAAGATCGCGCACCACGAGAACGTCTCCACAAAGGAGAACAAGGTCTGCCACAACGACATTTTCCTGAAATCCCAGGGGATCTTCAAGAAGAAATGGGCCAAGACCTGCGAGGCGCGCTACACCCAGAGCCTCAACTGGCTCTCCACGGTCTCACGGCCCCACGGCTACGCCATGAGCTCCAAGGAAATGCTCCTGCACCTGGACGCCCAGAACGTGGCGGTCTCTTACCGCTATCTCTACGGGGCGGGCACGGTCTTCCCGCTGGAAGAGCCGGAAATGTCCCCCTATTACAACGTCAACGTCATGAAGGGGCGGGAGCTTGATCCCAAGGCCCCCTGCGTGGTCTACGGCCAGGGCGACGCCTTCGTGACGCCCAAGACCAAGGGAATAGGCAATTACAAGATCGGCTTCACCATGCTGGAGGTCACGGGCCTTCCCAAGGAATGGGTCCGCCAGGCCAACGAGATGGACGAGGTGTGGGTCCCCAGCTTCTTCAACGTGGAGACCTTCCGGAATTCCGGCGTCACAAAGCCCATCCATCTGATCCCTCTGGGCGTGGACACCAACTATTTCAACCCCCTCATCAAGAAATTCCCGGTCTGCGACGATTTCAAATTCCTGACGGTCTTCGAGTGGGGCGAGAGGAAAGCGCCGGAAGCGCTCATAAAGACTTTCAACCGGACCTTCCGGGCCAAGGATCCCGTCATCCTTCTGTGCAAGGCCAACTGCACCGATCCCGGCGTGGACGTGCCGGCCATCATCAGAAGCCTGGACCTTGACCCCCAGGGCGGCCGGATCGAGTTCATCTTCAACAAATACCTGCCTTACTACCAGCTGGGCAGCCTGTACCGTTCCGCCGACTGCTTCGTCCTGGCCACCAGGGGCGAGGGCTGGGGCATGCCTATTTTGGAAGCCATGGCCTGCGGCCTGCCGGTCATCGCCACCAACTGGAGCGCCCAGACCACCTTCCTGAACAGTTACAACGGCTATCCTTTGCAGGTCAAGAGCCTCATTCCCGCCGTGGCGAAATGCCCCTATTACCAGGGCTTCAAATGGGCCGATCCCGACATGGACCATCTTTCCGCGCTCCTTAGGCACGTCTTCGAGAACCAGGAGGAGGCCAAGGAAAAGGGCCGCCGGGCGGCGGAGGACGTGGCGGCGCATTGGACCTTCAGGCACACCGCGGCCAGGATCGCCAAAAGGCTTTCCGAGATCCAGGGGAAGGAACTCAAGTTCAACGACTACATCCCGTATCCCGCCCGCAAGACCGTGGCCCTGGACGTCAGCCGCGCGATAGGCGAGCAGATCACCGGCATCGGCCGGCACATCATCAACCTGGCCCGGGGCTTGGGCGAGTTCGCGCCCTCCGACCTGGAATTCAAGCTGCTGCCGGGCTTCAAGGGTTTCACCCATCCCGAGTATCTCAGCCGCTTCGACCTCAAGTGCCCGGACAGGGAGAATGTTCTCATGTGGCGCGGCGCGCTGCCGGCTTTCGCGGACAGCGATTCCAGCGTGCCCGGCGTCGACCTGGTCCACGCCACGGGCTGGACCATGCCGGAGACGAAAGTCCCGGTCATCTCCACGGTCTACGACCTTTCCTTCCTGACCCATCCCCATTTCCACACGAAGGAGACCATCGAGTTCTGCACGAAAAACATTACGGAAGCGGTTAAGAAAGGCGCTTTCTTCACCTGTATTTCCGAGCACACGATGAAAGATCTCGTGAGGATATTGAAAGTCGATCCTTCCCGCTGCGGCGTCAACTACTGTTCCTACGACGAGCGGAAGTTCTATCCCGCGGAAAAGGAGAGGCTCGCGGAAGTCAGGAAAAAATACGCCTTGCCGGAACGCTTCGCCCTTTTCCTGGCCAGCATGGAGCCAAGGAAGAACCTGGCCTCCGTGGTCAACGCCTGGCTGGAGGAAAAGCTTTCGCTTCCCCTCGTGGTGGCGGGGGCCCAGGGCTGGCTCAACGACGATCTGAAAAAGAGGATCGCCTCCTCCAAAGGCTTGATCAAGCCCATCGGCTACGTGGCCGAGGAAGACCTGGGGGCGCTCTACACCGCGGCGCGGCTGCTGGTCTACCCCTCCATTTACGAAGGCTTCGGCCTGCCGGTCCTGGAGGCCATGGCCTGCGGCACGCCCTCCGTCACCACCAACGTCGCCTCGCTTCCTGAAGTGGCGGGGGACGCGGCGCTGCTCATAGACGATCCCAAGGACACCGCGAAGATCGCCGAGGCCGTTTTGAAACTTGACCGGGACGAGGAGCTGCGGAAGCTTCTGCGCGCGAAGGGAACGGAGCAGGTAAAGAAATTCTCGCTTGAGGCCGTGACCCGCCAGGCCGTGGAGCAATACCGCCTAATCTTAGAAAAAGGAAAATTAAGCTAATGCCGGATTATCAGGGTAATTTCGACACCAGGATCGAGGAGATGGAAACGGAGCAGCTTCTGCGCCGGGTGAAATACCATCTCGAGCATCCGGATCAGCCGGAAGTCAGAAGGGCCCCGGAGGCTCCCCAGGGAAAGGATTTCGAGAACATCCACCTGGGCAACGAAATGTACTTCCAGCTGGACTACGCGGCCAAGATCTACGACCCCAGGACCGTGCCCGCCAACACCAGGTTCCGCCGCGTAAAGGATCTCATCATGCGCGTCATGCGGCTTTACGCCACGCGCCAGGTGGAGTTCAACGCCACGGTGGTCAAGCTCCTCAACATGTTCCAGGACCGCTTCGAGGAAGTGGTCAGCCGCTTCAATTACTTCCGCGAGTCGGAGGTGCGGACCCAGGAGGCGTTGAGGACCATCGATTCCCGCTTGGAACAGCTGGAAAAATGGGGCTCCAAGGTCGACGAATTGACAAGCCATATTCAGAATTTGGCGTCCGCTGGCGAAACGCTCGTGAAAAGGGTCTCGGGCTTGGAGAAAAGCGTGCGCGGACTGGCCGAGACCAACGAGGAGACTGCCAAGCGCCTGGCGGCCGCTGACGAGGGCATCAGGACTCTGGGCAAGACCAACGAGGACGTGGCCAAGCGTCTGGCCGCGGCTGACGAGGGTATCAAGACTCTCGGCAAGACCAACGAAGAAATAGCCAAACGCCTGACGGCGGCTGACGAGGGCGTAAAAGCTATCGTCAAACGTCTGGATGCCGCCGACGAGGGCATCAGGACTCTCGGCAAGACCAACGAAGAGATAGCCAAGCGTCTGGCGGCCGCTGACGAGGGCATCAAGACTCTCGGCAAGACCAACGAAGAGACCGCCAAGCGATTGGCGGCGGCGGACGAGGGCGTCAAGAACCTGGGCCAGGTCAGCGAACAGGCGGCCGCGCGCCTCGCCTCCATCGAGGCTGGCTTCAAGGAACTGCACGGCCTGGTGGACGACCTGCAGCTGAGGAACGCGGCCATCGGCGGCGTCTTCTCGGAACTGAAGGAGAAACTGGCCAGCGGCGCCGTTACCGTCAGCGCCGGCGGAGCGAAAGCCAAAGCGGAAAGCGCGCCCACCGTCATCGACGATTTCGAGAAAGCCTGGCATTCCGCGGACTACGAGCTCTTCGAGGACGAGAGCAGGGGAGACGTCAGGGAGATCAAGGAAAGACTCTCCTATTACCTGCCGATACTCAAGGCCGCCGCGCAGAAGGGCGGAGTCATCGCCGACCTGGGCTGCGGCCGCGGGGAGCTGGTGGAACTGCTGAAGGAGGAAGGCCTCGAGGCCGTCGGCATAGACAACAACGAGGCGGCGGTCATCAGGGGAAAGAAGGCCGGGCTCAACATGGAATGCGAGGACCTCTTCGCCTTCCTGAGGAAATGCCCGGAGGGAAGCCTGGCGGCCGTGACCGCCATGCACGTCATAGAGCACATGACCTCCGCGGAGCAGGGGACGTTCCTTTCCCTGTCCCTGAAAGCCCTGAGGCCGGGCGGCGCGATCGTCATGGAAACGCCCAACATCATGAACCTCCACGTGGCATCCTGCGACTTTTACAGCGACATCACGCACGTCCGGCCGGTCCATCCGGTCGCCTTGCGGAACCGCATGAAGCAGATGGGCTACAAGGATATCGACGTCAGGTTCCTCCATCCCTTCCCCCAGAGCGAGCAGCTCATAGTTGACGCTCCGGGCCTGGGCGAGGAAGCGAAAAAGAATTTTGAAAAGATAAACGAACTAATCTGGGGATGCCGCGACTGCGTCATCCTCGCAACCAAAAAGGAAAAATTATGATCCTTCTTACAGGTGGCGCTGGCTACATCGGTAGTCATTGTGTGAAACGTCTTATGTCCAGGGGCTACGAGGTGGCCGTGCTCGACAATTTGTCCAGAGGTTTTCGCGACGCGGTGGTCACGCCTTATTTTTACGAAGGAGACATCGGCGACAGGGCGATCCTGGAAAAGATCTTCAACGAGCATAAAATCGAGGCCGTGATGCACTTCTCCGCCTTCGCGGCGGTGGGCGAAAGCGTCGAGCACCCCGACATGTACTACAAGAACAACGTGGCCCAGACCCTGACGCTCATCACCGCCTGCCGGGATTTCGGCGTCAACAATTTCATCTTCTCATCCACCTGCGCCACCTACGGCGACGTGAAGAAGGTCCCCATCAGCGAGGACACGCCCATCGCTCCCTTAAACCCTTACGGCTGGAGCAAGCGCATGGTGGAGCTTATCCTGGACGACTTCAGCAAGGCCTACGGCATGCATTACTGCATCTTCCGCTACTTCAACGCCGCGGGCGCCGATCCGGAAGGCCAGCTTAGGGAACGCCACGATCCCGAGACCCACCTCATCCCCCTGGTTTTGCAGGTCGCCAGCGGAAAGCGCCAGAACATCAAAGTCTTCGGCACGGATTATCCCACTCCCGACGGCACCTGCATCCGCGACTACATCCACGTGGACGACCTCAGCGACGCCCACATCCTTGGTCTGGAATACCTGAAGAAGGAAAAGAAGAACGGCATCTTCAACCTGGGCAGCGAAAACGGCTTCAGCGTCCGCGAAGTCATCGACGTCTGCCGCAAGGTGAC
>DBWD01000129.1:219-4679 GCA_002308555.1 bacterium UBP3_UBA1247 | reverse complement strand
CCAAGGCCAAGACCATCCTGGGCTGGCAGCCCAAGGAAAGCGATCTGGAATTCATAGTCGAGACCGCCTGGAAAAGTCTCAAGTAAGCAAAAAATCTAAAAGGTGATCGAAATGATTAAAGCCAAAAGTCTGGTTTGCCTGCTAGCGGCGCTGGCCGTTTTCGCCGGAACGACCTGTCTTTGGGCGGAGGAGGCCGCGGCCGAAAACGCCAAGGAAAACGGCAAGCCCGCCCAGTCCGCCCAGGAAGTCGACATGCCCGCCATCACCCAGGCGATCCACCGCATAACCTTGGAAAACTGGACGCCGAAAAAGTTCGAGCATCTGGCCACGGCCGTCGCCGCCAATCCGCCCTACGCCTATTACGTCATGGCCCTGACCCAGTGGATGGTCAACAATTACGACCCCAAGAGGATCAAGGAAGAATCCTGGTGCTCCATGGTGGGGCTGCAGAGATGGTGCACCTTCCTGCACGCCAACCGCGCGACCCTGAAGGATCTCGACAAGAGGTTCGTGTCCTACATGATGTCCAACCGCGACTTCACGGAAAACTTCTTCGCGGTCTATTCCACCAAGGATGATCTGGCGGCCGAGATGCGCCTGCTCCAGGAGTTTTTCCTGCAGCGCCGGGATACTTTCCCGAAGTACAACAAGCTGGCCATCGCCTTGGCCATCGTCTGGGACCAGCCTCCCGGCGCCAAGCCCCACGGCCAGGTGCCCGACAGCGCGGTGGTGCCCAACACGGACACGGACCTGGACCGCTATGACTTCTGGGTAAAATCCAACGAGCACGGCGACATCGACTGCAACTTCACCAAGACCGATCCCGGCCTCATCAAGTTCATCATCAACGCCCCTGCGCCCATTTCCGAACTGGCCTGGGCCCAGAAACACACCCACTACACCAGGACGCGCCTGGGGAACGCCTACGGCTCCATCCACTACGTCTACGAGCGCGTGGAGAAATCCCAGTTCAGCTGGCCTCACGAGGTCTACTCCCTGAAGGAGATCAAGAAGCGCGGCGGCATCTGCTGCGACCAGGCCTACTACGCTTCCACGGTGGGCAAAGCCTGCGGCATCCCGACCCTTTATTTCGGCGGAGCCGGACGAGTGGGCTGGCACGCCTGGCTGGGCTACCTCAAGGGCGACGACAACTGGGATCTGGAATGCGGACGCTACGCTTCCCAGAACTACGTGGTTGGCCACGCCCAGGATCCCCAGACCAAGGAGAACCTTTCCGACCACCAGCTGCTGCTCCTTACCGACGACATCTATTCCAAGGACGATTACAAGCAGGCCAACCGCATGGTCTACATGTCCCACGTCTTCTCCTTCACCAAATATCCCGAAAGGGCCCTGGAGATCATAGACAACGCCATCAAGCTGGCGCCCAAGAACGTCTACGCCTGGAACTTCAAGACCGCGCTTTTGGAAAAGACCAACTCCACCAACCTCATCGCCCACCTGGACGCCATGATCGGCCAGTTCCGCTACGTGGAGGACATCACGGCCGCCTGCCGCCAGAAACTCATCAAGGCGGCCAGGGCCGCCGGCAACGAGGAGCTGGCGGTGGCCATGGAGAAGAAGATCATCGACACCACCAAAAGGGAACGCTACGACCTGAGCCTGAAAGTCTACCGCGACAAGGCCACCCAGCTCATGAGCGAAGGCAAGTGGAAAGAAGCGGGCGAGGAAGTCAGGAAGTTCGTCAAGAAGTTCAGCAAGGAATCCGCGGACTGCATGAGCCTGACCGCCTGGTTCGTCCGGGCGGCCATCAACAACGGCAAAGTGGACGAGGCCGGCAGGACCTTCCGCCATTTCAAATCCTGCGTGGACTGGAACGACAGGTTCTTCAAGCAAATCAGAGACATGACGCTGGCGCTGGGCAAGGAAGTTGACGAGGCTTCCAGGCAGAGGAGCCGGGCGAAGACCTACGGCACCGACGAGGAAGACGGCGAGAACAACGATTACAGCGAAGAATAAGAGGATAAATTCATGAAAAAACTTTTCGCCTTTGTTTTGTGCGCACTGGCTCTCGCGGCCTTTGCTGAGGAAAAAACCGGGAACGCCGTTCCCCAAGGCCACGCCGAGCTTTGCCGCCGGGCGGCCGCGGAAGGCATGGTCCTTCTGGAAAACAAGAACCGCGCGCTGCCGCTGACAAAGGGCGAAAAGATCGCGCTCATCGGAAAGGCCCAGATCCATTTCAGCCAGACCGGAACGGGCTCCGGCGACGTCTACGCCTACTATTCCGTCAACTTCCTCATGGGCGCCGAGGCGCGGGCTGAGAAAGGCGACATCGTGATCGACAAAGAATTAGCCGATAAGTACAAAGCCGAAGAAAATTATTACCCGACTCTGGAGGAACTACAGAAGACCGCCGAGAATTATCCCGCCGCCTTCGTCTTCATCTCCCGCAACTGCGGCGAGAACAGCTCGCGGCAGCTCAGCAAAGGCGACTACTACCTGACGGACGAGGAGGAGAAACTCATAGACGAGACCGCCAAGGCCGGCTTCAAGAAGATCGTGCTGGTGATAAACAGCGGCGCCCTCATCGACTTTTCCTTCATGGACCGCTATCCCATAGACGCCCTCATCCTGGCCTGGCAGCCCGGCATGGAAGGCGGCAACGCCTTCTGGGACATCGCCTGCGGCGATTTCTCGCCCTGCGGCAAACTGGCCGACACCGTGCCCAAAAACTACAGCGACCTTCCTTCCTCCTCCTGCTTCCGGGAATCCCGCGAATACACGAATTACAAGGAAGACGTTTACGTTGGCTACCGCTACTTCGAGACTTTCGATCCCCAGTACTTGAAGGTCCGCTATCCCTTCGGCTACGGCCTTTCCTACACCAAGTTCATCTACGAGTCCCTGGCGCCCAGGATCGAGAACAACGAGTTCAGCGTGGAATGCTCCGTCAGGAACGTGGGCAGGATCCCCGGCAGGGAAGTCGTCCAGGTCTATTTCTCCCGCCCCCAGGGACAGGACGGCGCCCCGGCCATGGAGCTGGCGGCCTATGGTAAAACGAAACTGCTCCAGCCTAACGAAAGCGACACCTTCACCATTTCCTTCCCCTTGGAACAGATGAAGACTTTCCGGGAAAAACCCAGGCGCTGCTACGTGATGGCCAAGGGCACCTACAACTTCTACGTGGGCAATTCCGTCAAGAACGCCAGGGAATCCGGCGTTATGGGAACCTACAGCCGCACCTGTGACGAGATCTTGCAAAGCCAGGATCTGGCCAAGCTCCCGCCGCCCGTCTTCCTGCAGAACGTCCTGAAGTCCGACGGCACCTACGACCTGCCCAACCAGGGCGCCATGGAGGATCAGGAAGCGCTGGGCCTCGTCAAGGACAACGGCCAGGTCATGTCGCCCTTCTGCCTCAGGAAAAGAGGCTGGAACGCCTGGACCGGCAACGGACTGGACTTCACGAAGGAACCAACGGCTCTGATCCTGCCCAAAGGCGAGTGGATCGAATATCTCGTCTACAACAACGACGGCGATCCGGACGACCTCAGGCTGGCGGTGAACGCCGGCGCCAAGCTTTCCGCTTCCCTGGACTTTGGCAAATACGAGGACATCGTTGTTCCCGCGGAAGGCGAAAAAGTTTCCACGGAACCCTTGCGCTTCCATTCCTCCTCGGGATACCACGTCCTGAGGATCAAAAACCTGAGCCCGGACGACCACGCCTACATCTACGGCATCGCCCTGAACGCCCCGGAGGAAATTAAGGCCCCCGAATGGCCGGCGCTCAAGGAGCTTCCCAAGGGCGGGGAAATGTCCTTCGAGGCAGTGGTCGCCGATCCCGACAAGATCGAGGCTTTCATAGACTCCCTCACGGTTGAGGAACTGGCGGCCCTTTCCTGCGGACAGGGCAGCGGAATCAGCTCCACGGGCAGCGTGGGCAGCATGTCTGACCGCGAGGTGGAAACGCTGCACACCGCCGACGGACCGGCGGGCCTGCGCCTCAACACGCCCCAGACCGCCTGGCCCGTGGAAGCGCTCCTGGCCTGCACCTGGGACACCGACCTTCTCAACAAGGTCGGCCGCGCCATCGGCGAGGAAATGGAGAAAGCCGGCATCGCCGTCTGGCTGGCTCCGGGCCTCAACATCCACCGCGATCCCCTCTGCGGCCGCAATTTCGAGTATTACTCCGAAGATCCTTATCTGACCGGCACCCTGGCCGCCGCCCTCATAAAGGGCGTTCAGGCAAAGGGCGACCGCGGCGTGGAGATGAAGCACTTCTGCGCCAACAACCGCGAGGAAAACCGCCTTAACAACGATTCCAGAGTGAGCGAAAGAGCGCTGAGGGAAATCTATCTCAAGGCCTTCGAGATCGCCGTGAAAGAGGCCAAGCCCTGGGCGATCATGTGCTCTTACAACTGCTTCAACGGAATCCATACCGCCGAATCGAAAGCGCTGCTGACGGACCTTCTGAGAGGCGAGTGGGGCTTCGACGGCTTCGT
>DBWD01000129.1:0-168 GCA_002308555.1 bacterium UBP3_UBA1247 | reverse complement strand
CAACATCCAGATGCCCTGGGGCGAGACCAAGGAACTCATAGCGGCGTACAAGCTGGGCCTCATAACTCTTGACGAGCTTAGATCCAGCGTGGAGCCTCTCCTCAGGAAAGCCGCGCAGCACGCGAAAAACGCTCCCAAGAAGCCCTTCGCGGCCACTGAGCAGCCGGA
>DBWD01000097.1:3454-4324 GCA_002308555.1 bacterium UBP3_UBA1247 | reverse complement strand
AAGGTCAGGATAGACCTCTCCGCCGCCGGCGACCAGGCCAGAGTCCAGTCGATCCTCGTCTCCCTGCATCCCAACGCGGTCCCCGAACCCACTACGACTATGCTGTTCTTCCTGGCGCTCCTGGGTCTCGGCTTTCTTCGCAGGAAATAAAGCCTCGCTTGGAAACCGATGAAAGAAAGGCGCGCCAGCCGGCGCGCCTTTCTTGTTTTCGGATAATTTTATATAATAATATTTGCGGGCTTCGGCTTTTGCCGCCAGTCCGGAGCAATCATGAAAAACATCATTAAAATTTCTTTCCTTTTTGTGATCTTGAGCCTGGGATATACTGTTTCAGCCGATCCCATTTTCGCCAAGATCGAAGGGCCGTTTTATCTGCTGAAAGATTCTCCCGCCCGATACAAGGTCGTCTTGGAAGGATTGGACGACAACTATATTTTCCGCGTCCTTTGGCATGACGTTGTCAACGCCCAGGCTGTTTCAAGCGGGCAGTATCTCATAGTCAAAGCGCCCTCCGTCCCCTCAACACTTTCTCTCAGCTGCGACGTCGACTATGCCGATCCCGGAAGCACTGACAAATTGCTGAGAAGCACCGCGTCCTATGAAGTGCTGGTAGGTGGCGATGACGGGCATAGGAAGGCTGCCGCCGCGGAAGTCAAGACCAATCAAGTGGAGGAAATATACTTTTATCGTCACCGTATGGTCGAGAAGCTTACCGTGAGCGAATGGCACGACATGCTGGTGGAATTCGCCAAAAACATGGGCGATTTCAAAAGGGAGATAGAATTGGACGCCATGAGGCCTCCTTACCGGCTGAAAATGAACTACGCCGCGCTAGAAACGCTGACGGAAAAAGACGTTGAGGCGGTGAAA
>DBWD01000097.1:0-3436 GCA_002308555.1 bacterium UBP3_UBA1247 | reverse complement strand
ACGGCACCAACAATCTAAATTGGTGCTGGAATCTTCTGAAACCTCGCGATGGTTCTTACGGCGGTCCTTCGTACCTTGAAAAGCAAGACCTTGCGGGCGCCTGGCGAAAAACAAATTTTAAGATGAAACCGCTGGATCTGGGCGCGCACGCGGATGCTTTAAGGGAAAGATTCTTCTGGTACGTCGGCCAGGCGTATGCCAAGGATATCTGGGAAGAATGGTATGCCTGCTTTAAGGCGGAAGCAAAAAAAGCGCTGCCAAGGAAGCTGGTCTTAGAGAAGCTGATCCAGGATTTTTCAACTCTCGAAGTTTATCTTCTGCCTTATTTGTACGATGCTTTCGAGGCCGGAGACGAAACGCTCGCAAGGGTAAAATGGGATGAGGATTACTTCTACAATATATTCAATTACGATCCCGAACTGGCGAAAAACTATTTGCGCACTTGGTGGAAAGCCCACAAGGACGCTTACGAAAGAAAACTTTCGGCGGAGGAAGGGCTGCGTGAGGCTTTGAAAAACGCCGAAGCGTCGATAAAATATCTGGAGACTGATCCCAGGGAACCGGAGATTCTGAGAGCCTGGGCTAAGGAGATCAAGGAGTATTACGAAACTCCGCTAAAGGAGCGGAAAAAGGAATACTGGTATTACGTTATAGGCGACGCGCCTGTCGCCACGAATGAAGATATTTGGGAAATACTTTCAAAAAACGAGGATTGATCCCCAAGGCCTCTCCCTCGCTTTTTAGAAATAGCCTCCCCCTCGGCTTTTAGCCAGTTGACTTTGAGAGGCTCTTATAATAAAATATCTATCTACCTGTAAAAGTATAACTTTCTTTTACAGCCAAAAAGCAAGGATAAATTTATGAACTTCGACGACGCGAATTATCGTGAAACTTTCTGGCACACCGCGAGCCACTGCCTGGCTCAGGCGGTCGTGCGCCTTTATCCCGACGTGAAACTTGCCATCGGGCCCGCCATCGAGGAGGGCTTCTATTATGATTTCGATACGGTGACTCCTTTTTCTCCCGAAGACCTGACTAAGATCGAGGAGGAAATGAAAAAGATAGCCGAGGCCGATTATAAATTGGAAAGGGAAGAGTGGACCAGGGAGAAAGCCCTGGAGTATTTCAAAGAGAAGGGCCAGGACTACAAGGTCGAGATCATCGAGGATCTGGACGCCCAGGAAGTCTCCGTTTACAAGCAGGGCGAATTCCTGGATCTCTGCCGCGGCCCGCACCTTCCTTCCACCGGCCCCGTGAAGGCCGTCAAGCTGCTTAGCGTGGCCGGCGCCTACTGGCGCGGCGACGAACACCGCCCCATGCTGCAGCGCATTTACGGCGTGGCGTTCCCGACCAAGGAACAGCTGGACGAATACCTGAACTTCCTGGAAGAGGCCAAGAGAAGAGACCACCGCGTCCTTCTGAAGGACATGGACCTGGGCAGCTTCCACGAGGAGCTGGGACCGGGCCTCATGGTCTGGCACCCCCGCGGCGCCGTCATCAGGAACGAGATCGAGAATTTCTGGCGCAACGAGCACCTGAAGAACGGCTACGACCTGGTCTATTCCCCGCACGTGGGCAAATCCACCCTTTGGGAGACCAGCGGACACCTTTCCTTCTACCGCGAGAACATGTTCCCCTCCATGGATGTTCCTCTGGACAACGACCAGACTCAGGAATATTTCGTGAAGCCCATGAACTGCCCATTCCACATCCTCATCTACAAGAACAAGACCAGGTCCTACCGCAACCTGCCCATGCGCATGGCGGAACTCGGCACGGTCTACCGCTTCGAGAGGAGCGGCGTCNNGAGAAGGACGGCGTGCGGCACGGGCTTTTCCGCGTGCGCGGATTCACGCAGGACGACGCGCACATCTTCTGCCGCGAGGATCAGATGGAAGAGGAGCTGGAGAGGACCCTGAGGTTCTGCCTGCAGATGCTGCACAACTTCGGCTTCACCGAATATCACGTCTACATCTCCACTCGTCCGGAAGGCAAGTGCGTGGGCGAGGAGAGCCGCTGGGACGCCGCGCAGACCGCGCTTGAGAAGATCGTGGCCAAGCTTGGCCTGAAGTACGACATCGACAAGGGCGGCGGCGCTTTCTACGGCCCCAAGATCGACATCAAGATCAAGGACATGCTGCGCCGCGAGTGGCAGTGCTCCACCATTCAGTTCGACTTCAATCTGCCGGAACGCTTCCAGATGACCTACGTCGGCGAAGACGGTCAGGAACACGTTCCCTATATGATCCACAGGGCTCTCTTGGGCGCCATAGAACGCTTCTTCGCGGTCTATCTGGAAAACTGCGGCGGCAATTTCCCGCTGTGGCTCGCCCCCGAGCAGGTCAGGATCGTGCCCATCAAGGACGCGCACCTCGACTATGCCAAGGAAGTTTTGGCTGCCCTGCAGGAAAGAGGCTTGAGAGCGACCGTGGACGAGACCCATCGTCCCATGGGCGCCAAAGTCCGCCAGGGTAAAATGGACAAGGTTCCCTACACCCTGGTCCTGGGCGACAAGGAAGCCAGCGAAAAGACGGTCTCCCTGAGGACCCGCCAGGGTTCCCAGGCCAACGCGCTTCCTCTCGAAACGCTGATCAATTCTCTCTGCAAGGAGCGCGACACTCACGCTCCCAAGAGCGAATGGGATAAAGAAGAATAACAAAAAGCGAGGGCAAAACTATTCGCAAGTACAATCAAACCGACAGCACTAGGGTCAACGAGGACATCAAAGCCCCGGAAGTGCGTCTTATCGCCGACGACGGCAAACAGCTGGGCGTAGTCAGCCGCCAGCGCGCTCTGGAGGAAGCCGAGAAGCGGAATCTGGACCTGGTGGAAGTCGCCGCGGGAGCCACGCCTCCTGTGTGCCGCATCATCGACTACAGCAAGTACCGCTATGAACAGACCAGGCGCGAGAAAGACTCCCGCAAGCAGAGTCAGAAGACCCGCACCAAGGAGATCAAGTTCAGACCCGGCATCGACAGCGGCGATCTGGAGACCAAACGCAAACACATATTGGAATTTCTGGCGGACGGCTACCACGTGAAAGTGGTCTGTTTCCACAAGGGCCGCGAGGCGGCCCACCAGGAGATGGGCCAGGAACTGCTGGAACGTCTGACCGAGGAAATAAAGGATTTTGGCGCGGTAGAGATACCCGTCAAGAAAATGGGCGCGAACTACACTATTGTTTTTGGGCCGCTTAAATCCAAAAAGCCCAAGGAACAGTAAAACACAGCGTCGTGCGGGGAAAACAGACTCCTCCGGGACGCGCGCCTAGAATCAACTAAAACAAAAAAAAGACAGGAGCGATTATGCCAAAAGTCAAAACCAAAAAGTCTGTGAGCAAGCGCTTTTCCGTGACCAAAAGCGGCAAAGTGAAACGCACAAACACCAAGTCCCGTCACCTGATGACCGGGAAGACCAGAAAGAACAAACGTTCTTT
>DBWD01000012.1:1583-4705 GCA_002308555.1 bacterium UBP3_UBA1247 | reverse complement strand
TGCGGAGCGATCTACAACGTCAAGTCGAAGCCGCCCAAAGTTGAGGGCGTCTGCGACATTGACGGCGGTGAAGTCTATCAGCGCAGTGACGACACGGCTGAGACCATCACCAACCGTTTGGCCGTCTACAAGGCCCAAACGGCAGAGCTCATTGATTACTACAGAGGCAACGGCGTCCTCAGGGACGTCAAAGCCGACGTGAACAAAGACGAAACGGCGTCAGCCATTAGATCTTTGCTTTAATGTCGCCGATCATCATCAAGACTGAGGAAGAAATTTCCGCGATGCGCGCCGCGGGCGCCATCACAGGGGAACTTCTGCGTCTTCTTGCTGATTGGATCGAACCGGGGATGACCACGGCGGAGATAGACCGCAGGGCGGAGGATTTCATCCGCTCCAAAGGGGCCGTCCCGGCTTTCAAGGGACTTTACGGTTTTCCCGGAACCGTGTGCTCCTCGGTGAACGAGGAAGTGGTGCACGGGATCCCGGGTGAAAGGGTCCTTCTGGACGGCGACATCGTGAGCATAGACACGGGCGCGATCTGGGGCGGCTACTTTAGCGACGCCGCCAGGACGTACCTGGTTGGCAGCGTCAGGCCGGAAGTTCAGAAGCTCGTGGAGGAGACGGAAAAGTCTTTCGAGGCGGGCGTGAAACTGATCAAATCCGGCGTGAAACTCGGCGACGTTTCCCACGCCATCCAAAGCCACGCGGAAAAGTTCGGCTTCGGAGTGGTCAGGGAATACGTCGGTCACGGCGTAGGCAGAAAGCTTCACGAAGCCCCGGACATCCCGAATTTCGGGAAGAAGGGGACGGGGCCCACCCTGCAGGCCGGCATGACGCTGGCCATCGAGCCCATGATCGCCCTTGGGAAACCGGGCGTGCGGGTCTTGAAGGACGGGTGGACCGCGGTGACCAAGGACGGACTGCCCTGCGCCCACTACGAAAACACGGTCCTCGTGACCGCGAACGGATCTGAAATATTAACAAAGTAAATAGAGGATAAACACTATGAAAGTGCGTTCTTCAGTCAAACTGATGTGCGAAAAGTGCCGCATCGTCCGGAGAAACCGGGTCATTCGCGTCATTTGTACCAACCCGCGCCACAAACAGCGTCAGGGATAACCCATAATTAAGCAGCAAGATTAGAGGAGCTCAGAAACTATGCCTCGTATCGTAGGAGTAGACATTCCTAACCAGAAGCGGATCGAAGCCGCGTTGCAGTACATCTATGGCGTGGGTCCGCTGACCGCTAAACAGGTCCTGGCGGAAGCCAACGTGGATCCGAACAAAAGAGCGCACGAACTCGTTAACGACGAAATCCAGCGCATAACGACGGCGCTTCAGGCCAGGCTCATCGAGGGCGATCTTCGCCGCGAAGTCCAGCAGAACATCAAGCGCCTGGTGGCCATCAACTGCTACCGCGGCCAGCGCCACCGCAAGAACCTTCCGACGCGCGGTCAGCGTACGCGCACCAACGCCCGTACCCGCAAAGGCCCCAAGCGCATGTTGAGCGCCGGCGGCGGTCCCAAGAAATAAGAAATAAACTCAGGAGTAATATCTTAAATGGCTACAACAAGACGCAAAGGCGCGCGGAAAGTTTCCAAGAACATCCCGCAGGGCATTGCCTACATCAAGGCCTCTTTTAACAACACCATCGTCTCCGTGGCTGATCGCCGCGGCAACGTGATTTCCTGGTGCTCCGCCGGCAAACTCAAATACAGCGGCGCCCGCAAATCCACGGCCTTCGTGGCCACCAGGATCGCCCAGGAAGCCGCCGCCGTCGCCATGCAGAACGGCATGCGCGAGGTGGAAGTCAAAGTCAGTGGTCCCGGCGCCGGCCGCGAAGCGGCTGTCCGCGCTTTCGAGACCGCCGGCATGACCGTCACGTCCATCAGCGACACCACCCCCGTTCCCCACAACGGCTGCCGTCCCCGCAAACGCCGCCGCGTGTAACAGTTGATCTTGCGCTAGAGCTTCACCTCAATTAGAGGGGTATTCCCATGAATTTACTGAATTTTGAAATGCCCAAAGGGATCGTGGTCGACAAGAAGACCGAGACTCCCACTTACGCCCGTATGGATATCCGTCCGCTGGAACGCGGATGGGGTCACACTCTGGGCAACGCCCTTCGCCGCGTGATCCTCTCCTCTCTCGAGGGGGCGGCCATCACCACGGTCAAGATCGACGGCGTTACGCACGAGTTCTCCACGGTCAGCGGCGTTTACGAGGATGTTACCCACATCATCCTCAACCTGAAGAAGGTCCTTTTCAAGGTCACCTCCAAGAAGCACTTCACCTGCACGCTGGACGTCAGCGGCAAGGGCGACGTGACCGCCAAGAAGATCAAAGTCCCCGCCGGCGTTGAGATCCTCAACCCCGACTGGTACATCTGCAACCTCGACTCCAACGGCAAGCTCAAGATCGAGATGACCGTCGAGGTCGGCCGCGGCTACCGCCCCGCCGAGAAGAACAAAAACTCCGAGCAGCCCGTGGGCGTCATTCCCATCGACTCCCTCTTCTCTCCCATCGAGAAGGTCAACTATTCCGTGGAACCGGCCCGCGTCGGCAATCAGACCGACTTCGACGGCCTCGTCCTGGAAGTCTGGACCGACGGCCGCGTCGCTCCCGTGCAGGCCACCGTCCAGGCCGCCGACCTTCTGAACGAGCACATCTCGATCTTCGCCAAGGCCGCCGATCCCGGTTACCTGAAGGAGCCGGAAGAGGAAGAGCCGGAAGCCGAGACTTTCAACGCCGATGAGGAATCCGAGGACAAAGACGAGGACGCCGTCGCCGGCAGCGAGATCCCCGTCCGCACCGCCGACGTTCTCAAGCAGAACGGCATCACCAGCTTCTCCCAGCTCGCTTCCATGATGGAAGAAGACGTCAAGAAGATCAAAGGCATCGGTGAAAAGGCTTTCGAAGACCTGAAGAACGCTCTGAAAAACAGAGGACTCAGTTTCGTCAGCGAAGACGACGTGGTCGCCAAGGTCGTCAAGAAAGGCAGCAAGAAATAAAAGCAAGAGCAAATAAAATAGAAGGAATATATTTATGCGTCATCAGAAGAAAACTGACAAACTCGGTCGTAAGTCTGACCATCGCGCCGCGCTGATGTCCAACGTGGT
>DBWD01000012.1:238-1494 GCA_002308555.1 bacterium UBP3_UBA1247 | reverse complement strand
CTTCATCACCGCCGCCTGGCCATCGCTTTCCTCCGCCCCTCCGGCGAGGATCGCAAAGAGACCGTGCAGCGCCTCTTCGAAGTTCTGGGCCCCCGTTTCTCCAGCCGTCAGGGCGGCTACACCCGCATCCTGAAGACCGGAACCCGCCGCGGCGACAACGCCCCCACCTGCATCCTGGAATTCGTCGACGCTGAAGTCAAGGCGAAAGTCGCCCATGCCAAGAAGGAAGAAGAGATCCAGGTCGAAGCCAACGTGAGCGGCGAACTGCAGTCCCAGGCTCCCGAAACCGCGGAAGCCAAGGCCGAATAAGCAATTAATTAGGAGAAAATAAATGTACGCGATCATTGAAACCGGCGGAAAGCAGTTCCGCGTGGAAGAAGGCATGAAGGTCCAGATCCCCGAGCTGGAAGTTGAACAGGGCGCGGAAGTGACCTTTGACAAAGTTCTCTTGACCGCCGACGGCGACGCCATCAGGGTCGGCCGTCCCACCGTGGAAGGCGCCAGCGTCAAGGGCGTCAGCCTTGGCGAAGTCAAGGGCGAAAAACTGCTCATCATGAAAAAGAAACGTCGCAAAGATTACATGCGCAAAACCGGTCATCGCCAGAGCTACACTCTGGTGGAGATAAAATCCGTTCTGGGATAAAGGAGATTAGATTATGGCACATAAAAAGGGTCTTGGCAGTTCCAAAAACGGCAGAGAGAGCAATGCCCAGCGTCTGGGCACGAAGCGCTTCGAAGGCCAGAAAGTCACCAGCGGCTCCATCATCGTCCGTCAGCGCGGCACCCGCATCAAACCGGGAGTCAACGTCATGCGCGCCAAGGATGACACGCTCTTCTGCGTCGTGGACGGTATCGTCAAATTCGAGAACAAGCGTGACGGACTCCACGTCAGCGTGAAGCCCGCCGAACAAAATTAACATAAATTTTTAGGAGTATCTTATGCCGTTAGTTCCCATGCGCATCCTGCTCGACCACGCCGCCGAAAACGGTTACGGCGTAGCCGCTTTGAACGTCAACAACATGGAACAGATCCAGGCGATCATGGAAGCCGCCCGCGAGACTGAGAGCCCGGTCATCATCCAGGCCTCCCGCGGCGCCCGCAGCTATTCTCAGGACGCCTATCTCCGCCACCTCATGCTGGCCGCCGTTGAGCTTTATCCCGAGATCCCCGTGTGCATGCACCAGGATCACGGCAACAGCCCGGCCACCTGCTTCTCCGCCATCCGCCAGAGCTTCACGTCCGTCATGATGGACGG
>DBWD01000012.1:0-174 GCA_002308555.1 bacterium UBP3_UBA1247 | reverse complement strand
TCTCCGTGGAAGGCGAGATCGGCTGCCTGGGCGGCATCGAGGACGGCCATGGCGCCGGCCTTTCCGAGGACCAGCTGAAACTCCACCTCACCGACCCCGATCAGGCTGTGGAATTCGTTAAGCAGACCGGCGTCGACGCTCTGGCGGTCGCCATCGGCACCAGCCACGGCGCTT
>DBWD01000104.1:19737-23777 GCA_002308555.1 bacterium UBP3_UBA1247 | reverse complement strand
CCTGCCAGCCTGATGGCGCCGGTGGCCGGGGGTTCCACCACGACGATGACTTTCACGGTGTGCTTTCCATAGCTTCCGAAGTCCAGTTCCACTTCCGCCTCGTGGCGGCCGACGTCCAGGACGCCCTTCTTGACGGCGAAGGGGATCTTCTTCTGCAGTTCCACCGTGCCGCTGGCTTCGCTGGAGTCTATCGTGAGCCAGTCCGCCTTGGAGGCGGCGGTGTAGCTGAAGGAGCCGGCGCCTTCGTTCTCCAAAAGGATGTTGCCGCTGTAGAAGCCCGGCGGCACCAGCACGGTCTTCGTGGCCACTTTGGGCTTGACGCCCTCTTTGGAGACAACCACGGTGAGGAAGGCGATCTCGTTGCCGGGATCCTGCCTGAGGGCCCAGTCGGGATCGACCTTGCCTTCCGTCACCCAGCCGACGGAGGACGGGCTGGTCAGACCGTTCTCGTTGATCTCAACGCTGTTGGAGCCGGCCAGATAGAAGAAAGGAATGGAGACTCTGTATTCCCCCAGAACGCAGGAACGCGTGGGATGGTCCATCTTGACGTTGGAGGGGAAAAAATAAGTGGCGTCTTTCCTGGGATTGGGGGCGCCGCAGACCAGCTCGCCTTCCATGTCCTGGGTTCCGCCGCCGGCTTCCTTGGCGCAGAGACTGGGCTCAGTGCCCTCCTTGGGAATAAGCGAGCTGGACCAGCCGTTGGTGGTGTCCACCAGATAAAGGCCCACCATGGCGCTGTACATGAGCTCGTTGGCCTGAGGACAGACGATGGTGAAATAGTTGGTGCCCTCCTCCAGGACCGCTTTCTCGAAAAGCAGCGAGCGCCTCATGTTGGCCGCGTTGATGTATTTTTCAGGAGTGTCGGACGTCGCCTCTTTCCCGGTGACCGGATTCAGGATGGGATAAACTTCCGGGTCCAGGCACTTGACTTTGACTCCCGAGCAGGTGCCCATGTTGACGTAGCGGGCCTTCTGGCCGCTGTCCAGAACGTTGTCGTCGACTTCCGGATACTCGAAATTGTTGCCGAAACTGTACCAGCCTTTCAAGACCATGACGTCCACGCAGCCGTTGAAGGCCGCGGATGGCTTATAGGTGACGAACATAGTGTCCTGGTAATAGCGCTGTCCGTCCTCGTGAATGGTCACGTCGGCCATGTAGAGACCGTAAATGTGCACCTCGGCCCGCAGGGCCGCCGCGCTCAAAAGCAGCGCCAACGAGAAAACGAAAACTCTTTTCATGTATTGTCCTTAATTTTAAATTGTTTATTCGACTTCTCTGGAAAGTATCTTGAAATTGGCTCCGTCGGGGCCCAGCGCGTCGCTGCGGTCCACCACCAGATCCATGGCGGACTGGGAGGTTATCTTGTCGCCGCCGGCCTCGTTGAAATAGTCGTCCTTGGAAAGCTTGCTGATGGTCTGGGTGATGACGCGCACCCGGAACTGGTCGCTCCTGGTGGTGATGAGGTTGGCGATGCTTCCGAAAATGTCGGGGGTGAAGCCTTTGACGTTCAAGAGGTCCGTGGTGTTCTTGTAGGGCTTCAGGCCCGGCCTGCCGCTGGCGTCCACGCCCTGGGCGATGTTGCGCGCCAGGGCCGGCGTGACGCCCTTGAGGGCGGTCAGCACCCTTTCCTCGGCCGTGTTGATGTTTATGCGCCCGGCGCTGTGCCCCGGGGCTAGGTAGACGTAATCCAGCCAGGCTTTGCCGGAGGAGTCAACGCCTGAAAGATTGTGGGGAATGACCTTCACCTTGAGGCCGCCCTTGGCGGAAATGTGGCAGCCGTGGATGAAGCCGCAGTAGATCCTGTCGTTCTTGTCGTAGCGGAAGCGCTGCCTGGTGGAGCCCACCAGATAGGGATCGTCCGCCGCGGATCTCAGCCCGCTGTCCTCCAGCGGCAGGGCGTCGTATTCCCCGGTCTCGTAGTTGAAGATGAAGATCTCCATTTCCGCGTTGTGATTCTCCTCCAGGAATTCCGTGGTGTCGATGGCGTCGTTCAGGCCGAAGACATAGAGGCCGTAATCGGCCTTGCCAAGGCCTTTGTCGCGCCACTCGAACTCGCCCACGTCCCCGTCCTTGGTGGTGTAATAAAAAGGCGTGGCGTAGCCCGGGCCAACGCTGATCTTGTCGCCTTTCTTAAGCTTCAGCTGCTTCTCGCCGGGGCTGGTCAGGCCGTCCACCGTAAGGCCGGTGCGGGAACTGTTGATGACGGGGATCTTCTCCTCCCTCTGGCTGCCGGACATCACCCGCAGGGTGTGTCCCTTCCAGGTGTCGGGCTCCCAGGCGACGTCGGAGACGGACACCACGTTGCCGTTGGCCGTGGCCACGGTGCCGTAGGCGGGGGCCCAGCCGGAAAGATGCACGCCCTCCTCCTCCACGTCCAGTCGTACGCCGGTGGTGGTGAAATATTTGCCCACGGCCTTGATGGTCTTCATGTCGGAGCGCCCGCCGGCGCCGCCCACGTTCTCCCAGTTGTCGCCGGTCTTGATCCTCTGGATCTCAGAAATGTTGGCCATGCCGGCGTTCTTGATGTGCGTCTGGTTCTTTTCGTTTCTCTTCATCCTGCGGCTCTCGGCCTCGCGCTTGTTGCCGCCGAAGGAAGGCTTGGAAAGCTTTTTCCAGGTGTAGTAGGCCGGGTCGTCCTTTTCCGTGGAATAGCCGAACTCCTCCTCCTCCACGGAACCGTATTCCGTGGTGCGGGCGGCCACCTGGCCGTACTCGTTCTTCAGGGTGAAGGAAACGAAGCCGCCCTGCCTGGGCAGGCCGCGCACCCTGATCTTGTCCCCCACCTTGAGGCCGCTGCCCAGGGGGTCGCTGCCGTTCAGGTCAAGCCGGTTGCTGGTGTTGCCGTAAACGTACTTGATCATGCCGTTGGGAATGTCCTGGCGGGCGGTGGGCGAGCGGTCGGAGACGAACTCGATCAGTTCGCCCTCCAGCTGGTCGGAATGCCACTGGGCGCCGGAAACCGTGATGAAGTCGCCGCGCACCCTCGTCACGTCGTAAAGGATGCCCCAGTCCTCGTCGGGCAGCTCGAAGACGGGAATGACGGTCTTCTGGCTGTGGCCGTAGTTGCCGTTGCCGCCGCAGTATTCCCTGTCGAAGATCTCCCGGTTGTTGGTGAGGTAAAAATAGCCGTTGGGCTCGATGATGGGATTGGGATCCTCGTAGTAGCCGCTTCTCGCCTTGCTGTAGTGGGTCGCCATGTCCACGGTGGCCAGAAGCTCCGCCTCGACGCCGGTGTTCACCACCACCTGCCAGTTCCTGAGGCTGATGGGATAGGAGGAAATGTTGATGAGCTCCACGATGTCCGGGCGGATAAAATACATGGAGTCGCTGAAGTTGATGTTTTTCCCGCCCCTGCCGGAACCGGACTTCCGGCATCTGTCCGAACTGGTCACGAGCACTTCCACGTAGCCCTCGGAATTGGGCTTCTGGGCTTTGCCCTCCTTGTATTTATACTTCAGGAGATAGTGGTTGTTCTTGTCCTTGTCCTCCGTCTGCACGGAGTGCTTGGCGGGAATGCCGTCCATGTCCATCTCCCTGACGTTGGATTTCCCGTAGCCGATGGAGGGTATGAAAGCATGGTTGGAACTGTAGACCTGGTAGTAGTATTTCTCCTGCTTGCGGTGCAGGGGGCGGAAATAGAAGCATTCGCTCTGCCTGGGAAGATCGCACCACAGGGCGCCGTCATGGGTCCAGCCGCTGTAAAGCTTCACGGTGGCGCTGACCAGGTTGGAGGCCACCTCCGACATGAAATTCTTGGCGTCCGTGCCGCCGCCCTTCAGGGTCAGCTCGCGCTGGGTGCCGCGCCGGCTGCCGGAAACGTAAAATCCCTTCGCCTTGCTGGAGTCGCTGGCGGCGCTGTAAACGATGCAGGTGGCGCCTTTCCAGAAATCCTCATACCAGCCGGATTTCTCGCAGTTCAGGAACTCGCTGAAACGGTTGGGCGTCCGCCGGGGTTTCTCCAGACGCATGGTCCAGGTGTTGCCGTTCTGGTGAAGGAAGCTGATCCTCCAGCGGAAGGTGTAGTTGAGATCCTTGTATTT
>DBWD01000104.1:15248-19667 GCA_002308555.1 bacterium UBP3_UBA1247 | reverse complement strand
TGGGCCATGATCTCGTTGAAGCAGACGGACTCCACGCCGTAGGTGCTGTCCACCGTGGAAAGGGTGTGGTTCTCGTCCGTATAGTCCAGAAGGTTCACCAGCAGGCTGCGCATGCGGGGCGAGGAGGGCTCGAAGGGCGACTCGTTGTTGGCGTTCCTGAGGGCGCGCCTGAGCTGCCTTAATTCCGCGTGGTTGATGTCCAGGGAGCGCCTCAGGGCCTTGGCGGACTTTTCGTAATACAGTTCCTGGGAAGCGGTCCAGATGGTGGAGAGATGGCGGAACGCGTCCATCTGCGACCGGCTCGCGGGAGCGCCGCCCATGGCCACGGCCAGGGCCTCCCTCAGGGACTGGAAGGACATGTCGTCCCAGATAAGATGATTGGGATCGTATTCCTCCGGCTCGTCGATGCCTTCCCCGTCCTCGTCGAAACGGCCGTTGGCGTTGTTGTCGATGGAGTCGCTGCCGTACTGGGTGGCGGTGAGGTTGTCGTCCACGTTGGCCTGGCCGGGTTTGCCGTCGCGCCCGTAGCGGTATTTCACCAGGCGCTGGCCGGCGTCCAGCGAAAGCGGAAGCCCGCGTTTTTCGCCGTCCGTCAGCATGACCTCGAAAGTTCCGAAGCCTTCGTTCTGCTGCTTGGGGCCCAGGGCGGAAGCGGTGTGCAAATTGATCTTGGAATGCTCGTCCTCCACCATGACGGCGTAGCGTCCGATGGGCGTGCCGGAATTGTCCCTCACGTAGATCCAGCGGGCCAGGCCGTATTTTCCGCCTTTGTCGCCTTCCACGTTCACCGCTTCCTCGCCGGCCTTCGGCTTGAAGGTCTGGCTCCAGACTTCGTCGTAGCCGTCGTATTCGGGACTGTCTATGCTGTCCTGGCGCAAAAGCCCGTAAACATGCTCGATGGCGGACTGCGCCAGCATGTCGGACTGGGAGCGGTTCAAGGTGATGCTCCCGGCCTGTTCCTCCATGGTCATCATGCCGGCGAAAGTGGCCGCCAGCAGCGAAAGCACCGTCAGGACGGTCAAAACCGCCAACAGTGCCACTCCGCGGGGATGGACAGACGACATCTTCAGCATATGATTCCTCTCTACCTTTCTATCTTATCTCTCTATGATTTTATCATAAAGAGAATATTTTTAAAACGGCCGGAGATGAGAGGCTCAGAATTCTTCCAGCCACTCGGAAAAAGAAATGTCCGAGGGCAGGCGCAGACCAGCGCGGGGGGAAAGGGAAACGGTTCCGGTGCCCGGACCGTCGGGAGAGCAGGAGCGTTTGAACTGCTGGCTGAAGAAACGGGAAAGGAAGGTCTTCAGGCAGGCTTTGATCTTGCCGCTGTCGTAGCAGCCTTGGAAAGCCGCGCCTGCCAGGAAGAGCAGTTTTTCCGGGGACGCGCCGCGCCTGAGCATATGGTACAGGAAGAAATCGTTGAGAGCGTAGGGGCCCACCAGCTCTTCGGTCTTCTGGGCGATCTCGCCTTTTTTGGTTGGCAGAAGCTCAGGGCTGACGGGAGTGGCGGCTATGTCGCGCAAGATTTTCCCGACCTTTCCGCCCACGGTCTCCGCGTACCAGAGCACTAGGGCCCGCACCAGGGTCTTCGGCACGCCGCAGTTGACGTTGTACATGGACAGATGGTCGCCGCCGTAGGTGCACCAGCCAAGGGCCGCCTCGGAAAGATCGCCGGTGCCGACAGCCAGCCCGCCCTCGGCGTTGGCCACGTCCATGATTATCTGCGTCCTTTCCCTGGCCTGGGCGTTCTCGTAAGCCGCGTCACAGAGATCCTCCGGATGGGAGATGTCCTTGAAATGGCGCTTCACGGAAGCGGCGATGCTGATCGTCCTGCTCTCTATACCCAGCTCATCCATGAGAGCGCGGGCGTTGCTCTTCGTCCTCCTGGACGTTCCGAAGCAGGGCATGGTGATTCCCAGGACGGAATTCGGCCCCCGGCCGCGCAGCCCCTGGGCCTCGCAGGCAACCAGAAGGGCCAGGGTGGAGTCAAGCCCGCCGGAAACGCCGATGACGGCGCGCTTGGCGGAAATTTGGATAAGGCGGCGGGCCAGCCCGCAGGTTTGAATGTTGAATACTTCCTCGCAGCGCGCGGCGCGCTCCGCGTCCTTCTCAGGAACGAAAGGCGAATGGTAAACTTTGGGCGCGGGATCTTTCAGTTCCGGAACGGAGAATTCCACGGTCCGGCCTTCGGGAGAAAATTCCGCGGGCCGCTCGAAACTTATGAACTCGCGGTCCACGTCGGCGAAAGTCAGCGTCTCCGCCGCGAAAAACTGTCTCCGGCCGTTCAGAAGCCTGCCGTTCTCGAAAACGAAGGCTCTGCCGGCGTAAAAATTGTCCGTGGAGGATTCCCCGTGGGCCGACGAGGCGAAAACCAGGCCTCTCTTCCAAAGGGCGGACTGGGCCGCGGCGGCAAGCTTGAATTTCTCAAAGGAGGAGGCCAGTTCCGGCAGCGCGCCCATGACCGCCAGGATCTCGCAGCGGGCGGCGCGCTCGGCCAAAGGCTGGTCCGGGCTCAAAAACTCGCCGGCGAAACCCAGGGCGAAAGAAAAACGTTCGGAGCGGAAAACGAGGCCGCTGCCGTACGGGACGGTCTGGCCGAAAAGGGAAACGGTCCCTATAAGATCCTTTTCAGGAACGGCGAAAACCGGGTCGCCGGGCCGCGTGTTCAAAACCACGCCCAGGACCTTGCCCTTCTGGAAAACGCACCCGGCGTCGTAGATCCGGCCGTCTATGGCAAAGGGCAGCCCCGCCGCGAAGACCGTGTCGCTTTTGGCCAGTCCGGAAACCAGCTTTTTCAAAGCGGCCAGCGCGCTCCTCACAAGGAAAGGCTGTTTGAAAAGGTCGCCGCAGGTCGCGCCCGTAAGCGAGAGCTCCGGGAAAACCGCCAGCTGCGCGCCTTCACCGGAAGCGGACGCTCCAAATTTCGCGTGGTCAGCCGCGTTTTTGGCGCATTCGCCAAGGGTGAGATTCGGCACCACCGCGCATACTCTGACGAACCCGTAGTCGGGCATCGCTGGTTATTCCCCCGCTTCCTGACGCTGGATCATGGCCAGATAACGGTCGGCTTCCTCGTCGCTCTCGAAGACCTGCTCGGCGGGCAGGGCGCGGATGATCTCGATGACCTTGGCGACCTGGGGCTGGGGCTTGGAGATGACCACCACGCCCTTCTTCTGAAGCACGCCCTTCTGGAGTTTGAAGATGACCCTGATGCCGGCGCTGCTCAGGAACACCAGCTCGGCCAGGTTAAGGATGATGATCTTGGCGTCCGCGGAAAGGATGGTGTCCACCGCCTTCTCGAAATCCGGGGCGGTCAGGCTGTCCAGTCGGCCCGCCAGCGAGACGGTGTAGCCTCTGGGCTCGCGGGTGGCGACGGTGATCTTCAGATTCTCGTTCTCGGAAACTTCCGGGGCGACCGTCATTTTTTCCATGGCGCGGTTGGCGATCTTTTCCAGTTCCTTTTTCTGAAGCATGGCCAGATAGCGGTCGGCGGCTTCCGTATCCTGGAAGATCTGTTCCTGGGGCAGGGCCCTGACGATCTCCATCACTTTGGCGACCTGGGGCTGCAGGCGGGAAACAACCACCACGCCCTTTTCCTTAAGCACGCCCTTCTGCAGCTTGAAGATCACGCGGATGCCGGCGCTGCTCAGGAAGTCCACAGACGCCATGTCCAGCACGACGATGCAGACGTTCTGGGCCAGGATCTGGTCCACCACGGCTTCCAGGTCGGGGGCGGTGACGGTGTCGAGCCTTCCGCAGGGTGTGATGACCACGCCGCCTTCCTTGCGGGGAGTGACGGTGATCTTGATATGGTTGCCGCTGACGGTCTCGGGGCCGGACTGGGCCTGCATTTTGGCCAGTTCCTTTTCCTGGATGGCCGCGAGATATTTGTCCGCCTCCTCCATGTCCTCGAAGATCTGTTCCTTCGGCATGGCCCTGACGAGCTCGAGCACCTTGGCCACCTGGGGCTGGGGCTTGGAGACCACCACCACGCCGCGGTTCTGCAGAACGCCTTTCTGCAGCTTGAAGAGCACGCGGATGCCGGCGCTGCTAAGGAAATCCACTTCCTTCAGGTTGAGGATGACGGTTTTGACTTTTTCTTTCAAGATGCCGTCCACCGCCTGTTCGAAATCGGAGGAGGTGAGACTGTCCAGACGTCCCTGGGGGGTCACGATGTACCCGCCGCCCTGGCGGGGAGCTATATCGATTTTAAGTGCCATGTTTATCTCCTTTGCGTTACATTGTCATTATTTCGTTGTCTTTCGCCTTGACCAGGTCGTCGACTTTTTTCGTGAAGTTGTCCGTCTCGGTCTGCACGCTCTTCTCGCCCTGCTTGCGCTGGTCTTCCGTCAGGACTTTGTCCTTTTCCAGCTTTTTCAGCTTCTCCATGACGTCGCGGCGCAGGTTGCGCAGGTTGAC
>DBWD01000104.1:14607-15186 GCA_002308555.1 bacterium UBP3_UBA1247 | reverse complement strand
CCCTGCCGTCATCCACCGGGGTTATTCCCACGGGGGAGGCCTGGATGGCGCGGCAGATGGCCTGAACGCAGTTCACGTCGAAGGGCTCGATCTTGAGCGTCCTGGGGTCCGGCACCGTTATGTTGGCCAGGCTTTTGATAGGCGTCATGGCGCCGTAGTACTCGACTTTGAGATCTTCCACGATACCGGGGGAAGCCTTGCCGGTCCTTATTTCCTTGAACTGGTAGGAAAGATGGTCCAGCGCTTTCTGCATATTGGTCTGCAGTTCTTTGATCAGGGCTTTGTAGGGCATACTTACTCCTTTAATGACATCTATTCATTTTTTACAATTTTACTAAATTACCGGAAATCGTGTCAATGCGTCCGCTTTTTCACTAGCGCTTCCGCTAGCATCGGCCTTCCCGCTTTCCTTTCGCTCCCCCGAGTTTTAAAATTATTCCCGGAATCAAAAAGGAAAAATGTTTTTATGTTAGCCAAAGCCTATTCTTTCGCCTCCCTGGGCTCCCAGGCCAGGCTGGTGACCATCGAAGTCAACGTCTTTCAAAAAAGCGGCGGCGACTACGGCACGGAACTGGAGGA
>DBWD01000104.1:14150-14475 GCA_002308555.1 bacterium UBP3_UBA1247 | reverse complement strand
CGGCCTTCGACCTGCCCATCGCCCTGTGCCTGGCCGCCTGGTCCGGCCGCGGCGGGGAAAGCGTCACAGACTGTTCCCTCAAAAGGATCGCGGCCATCGGCGAGCTGGCCCTGGACGGTTCCCTGCGGCCCGTCAGGAACGTCATCAGCTGCGCCCTGGCCGCCCGTTCCCTGGGCTTCCGCTACCTGGTGGTCCCCCAGGCCAACGCCCGGGAAGCCGCCCTGGCGGAGGGCCTGAAGGTCATAGCCGCGGGCAGCTTCCGCGAGGCCCTTATGGCCTACGCCCAGCCGGAGCAAAGCGTTTACGTGAAGCTCGACCGCCGGGA
>DBWD01000104.1:13867-14097 GCA_002308555.1 bacterium UBP3_UBA1247 | reverse complement strand
CAGAAGGCCGCCCGCCGGGCCGCGGAGATCGCCGCCGCCGGCTCCCACAATCTTCTGCTCTACGGGCCGCCCGGCTCCGGGAAAACGCTTCTGGCCCGCCGGCTCCCAACCCTTCTGCCGCCCATGAACGAGCGGGAGATCGTGGAGAGCGTGCAGGCGCGCTCCGCCAAGGGCAGCGTGCCCCGGGACCTCAGGATGATCGCCCAGCGTCCTTTCCGCGCCCCCCACCA
>DBWD01000104.1:591-13823 GCA_002308555.1 bacterium UBP3_UBA1247 | reverse complement strand
GGGGAGGTTTCCCTGGCCCACAACGGCGTCCTTTTCCTGGACGAGCTGCCGGAGTTTTCCCGGCCCGCCCTGGAGGCCCTGCGCCAGCCTCTGGAGGACGGCTTCGTCAACATCACCAGGGTCTCCGGCTCCGTAAGATTTCCCGCCTCCTTCATGCTGGTGGCCGCCATGAACCCCTGCCCCTGCGGTTACTACGGCCATCCCAGGAAAAAATGCGTCTGTCCCGCCCGCCTCATCAGGAGCTACCGCGCCAAAGTCAGCGGGCCGCTTCTGGACCGCATCGACATGCACGTGGAGATGCCCTTCGTGGACTACGACGAGATGACCAGCCGGGAACTGCCGGAAAATTCCGAAAAGATCAGGGAGCGCTGCCTCAGGGCCCGGGCGGTCCAGTGGGAACGCTACAAAAACACTCCCTGGCACAGCAACTCGCAGATAGGCGGAGGCGCGGTCCAGCGTTTCTGCCCGTTGACGGAAGGCGCGGAAAAACTCCTGAGGGCGGCGGTCACGAAAATGGCGCTCTCCGGGCGCGCCTACACCAGAATATTGAGAGTGGCCAGGACCATAGCGGATCTGAGCGGAAAAGAAAGGCTGGAGGAGGAGCACATTCTGGAAGCCCTTCAGTTCAAAGGCTTCCACGAGATATAAAAGTCAGTTGATCCGGACGGCCACCAAGGTCACGTCGTCGTACTGGGGCTCGCCGTCCGTGAATTTCTCCAGTCTTCCCTGGATGGCCTGGAGAGCCTCGTAGGGCCCGAAATTCCTGGCGTTCTCGAGAGCCAGGGCCAGCCTGTCGCGGTTGAATTCCTCCTTGCGGCGGTTCAGGGCCTCCACCACGCCGTCGGTATAGAAGAGGACCATGTCCCCCGCCGACAGTTCGTATTTGACGTCCTCTATGCCCTCGTCGAACACCTCGCTTTCCAATATTCCCAGGACCATGCCGAGGCTGTCGCACACTTTCACGTCCTCGCCCTTGCGGGCCGCCAGGAAGGGCTCGTGCCCCGCCTTGGCGCAGACCATCTCGCCGGTGCGGATGTCGATGACGGCGTAGATGGCGGTGACGAACATGCCTTCGGGGATGAGCTGGAACAGATGGGCGTTGAGCGACCTCAGCAGCTGGGCCGGGGAAAGGACGTTCTTGGACAGCGCGGACATCAGGGCCCGGGTGGAGGCCATCACCAATCCCGCGGGAATGCCTTTGCCGGAAACGTCCGCCACCAGAATGCCCAGGTGGTCCTCGTCCACCATGACGAAGTCGAAGTAATCCCCGCCTATCCTGTAGGCGGTCTTGTACAGGGCTTCCGCCTCCACCACGCCCATGCTGGCCCGGGATTTGGGCAGCAGGTGGCTCTGGATGCTGGCGGCGGTCTCCAGCTGGGAATCCATGCCGGCTTTTTCCCGGATGGCCGCGATCATGGCGAGATAGTTGAGAGTCCAGCTCACGACTTCCGCCATGCCTTTGGCCAGCTCCACGTCCTCCACATCGAACTGGCTCTTGCCTTTTTTGTTGGCCACCACCAGCACACCGGAAACTTCGCCCCGGGAGCGCACGGGCACGATGAGCATTCCCCAGAGGGCGTAGATCTTGTACCTGACCCGGGATTCGCATTCATTGCGGCCGAAATTGACGATCCGCCGCTGGTCCACCGCGGAGGCGAAGGGGGTGACGTTCAGGGGGAAGGAGGTGGTCTTCAGATACTCTTCTATTTTCTCTTCCTTCCCGGCGATCAGCTTCAGTTTTTCCTCGGCGATGTCTAGGCAGCTGGGGAAAAGCCCGGAGCTCTTGAGCATCTTGAGTTCCTTGGTCTCCCGGTCGTAGGCGAAGTAGGCCGCGCAGCCGCAGTGGAAGCTTTTGCGGGCCGTCTCCACGAAGTGCGTCAGGAGGGCGTCCACGAGCTCGCCGCTGTTGACGTTGCTGTCCTGGAAATAGCTTCTGACGGTCTGGGAAACGTAGTGGAAGAGGCCCATGATGCTCTCCTGGGATTCCCGCATCCTGTCGGCGTGGGTCTCGGAAAGGCGGACCCTTCGCTTGCAGCCCAGGACTTTCAGAAAGCAATAAAAGCAAAAGGCGAGCGCCAGAACAACGACCGTCAGGACGAGCCAATTCTCAAGCGAATATTTCAAAAAATCCCGCCACACGGAAAAAAGACCCCGGAAAAAGGCTTAGCTTTGGGAACGCAGAAATTCCACGACGTCCTTGAATTCCACGGCGTTGCGCTCGTTGATCTCGGAAAGGGTCAGGTGCGCGTCAAGCATCAAATTGGTGATCTCCACCTTGTCGTGCACGGTGCTCTCAAGGGCGGAGTACTGGTTGTCGCCGGCGGGGACGGCGTCGCGTATGTCCAGGATGTTCAGAAGGCCCAGGGTCGTCAGGATCCCCCGCACGTGCGGGGAGACGTTGAAGATTTTCAGGCGGCTCTCGCCGTCCTTCTTGGATTTCATGCTCAAGGCCACCAGGGTGCCGATGAAGGTGCTGTCCAGGGTCTCGCATTCGGAGAGGTCGATGAAAACGCCCAGGCCGTCGTCCAGGCTTTTCTTCACGAAATCGCGGAAATCGGCCACCACCTGGAAGGTGCCGCGGCCGAAGATCCTGACGTAGGCGGTCTGGTTAGCCTGCGCCACTTCTATCCTGTTGTTGCTGTGTCCGATCATACTTTCCTCCGATACGCCTCTCGCGTGAACTTTTTTGTTTCTTTCCAATATTAAATAAATAATATCAAATAGGGGAAAAATTCGCAAAGCCCGGGAATCTCAATTCCCGTCTTTCAAAGGCGGACCGAGGCGCGCCCGCCGCCGATCCAGCTTTGGCCTTTACATCTGGGACATCAGCAGCCATTCCGCCATCAGGAAGTGCACTCTCTCGATGAGGGCCGAAAGGCGGGACATGAAGGTGTTCCCGAAGAAGGCGCCCAGGGCGATCATAAGGTACCAGCGGCCTATTTTGGAGCTGCCCTTGACTATGGGGTTCTTGTTGCCGAAGGCGAAGAAGAAATACATCAGCACGGAGACCGTGCCTATGACGAAGATGGCGTTCTCGCAGCCGGCGTAGAAGCGCTCCAGGAGCGGGACGCCGGGCATGGCGTACTCCGAGGGGCAGACGTTCTTGAAGGTGCCGGTGATCTGGGGAATGAGCTGGTTGAAGGTATCCTTGAAAGCCAGTCCCGCGCCGGCGCCCAAAGAGATGCACATGGCGATGCGGCTGACCCAGAAATATTTCTTGCTGTACTGGAAGTACCAGAGGAGGCCGATGACGCCCGCGAAGATGAGGGCGATGGTGGCCGCGTCGGAGGACGTCCAGCCGTTCTGCGCGACGTTGACCACCGCTTTCTTGATGGGCACCAGCCACTGGCTGTAAAGGTTCTGGCGCATGACCACGGCGCAGCTGTAGCCCGTGGCGCAGCCCAGCAGGGCGTGCTCGAAGAAGCGGTAGAAGGGATTCTCCTTGAAAAGGAAGCTGTAGACCGCGATGCAGCTCAAAGCCGCCACCCAGGTCTGCAGACGGTAGACGAAATGGTTGGGCAGCTCCAGGTCGGCTATCCTGGCCGCCACCGCCGGGGAATGCAGCGCCTTGAATTCGCCCCAGACCGCCAGTGCCAGAACTACCGCGGCTATCGTCAGCCAGAAGATCCTGCTAGTTTTTTGCATTTTCAACTCCTTCATACGTTAGCCTTGCGGCTTTGGGCTTTGGACATGAACATGGCGAAATTGCTTATCAGAATGGAGACCACCACGAAGAGCGTGGCGAAGGACTGCACGCTGACAGTCTTCGTCCCGATGCCGGTGTCGGCGGTTATCCCCGCGTCGATTATCCTTTTCTCGTAGGCGGCGGCGCCCGCGGCGCCCGCCAGCAGCCCGCAGAGCTGCCCGGAATCAAGGTAGGGATAGGCCGTGGAGCTTTCGATGCCGGCGGAGCCCGCCGCCAGGGGCGTTCCGTACACGGACTGCACGAAGCCGATCCAGGGCACGCCGCCCCAGGAATAGGCCACGCGGTAGATAAGGGAAACGTCGTTGATGGTCCGGAAATTCTTCATCATGGGGATCTCGCTGAGGTCGCGGCCGTTGATGTCCTTCACCACGAAGCCGTGGATGTCCTTGGCCAGGCTCTGCAGCGTCACGCCGCCGGCGTTCACGATGGCCTGGAACATGACGTAGTCCTCGCCGTCCACCTTGCCCATTTTCTTGGCCACCTCGTCCAGGACCTGGCGGCCCAGCTTCTGGCCTTCCACGTTGGTGGTCCAGGTCAGCACCATGAATTTCACGTTGCGGGAGAAAAGGTGCTGGATGAAAGCCTTGAACTGGCCTTCGCACTCTCCCCTGTTGCCCGCGCCGTAGTCGCAGTCGATCAATACCGCCTTGTCCAGGGGCAGGCTTTCCACCTTGTCGTAGAGTTTGCCCACCCACACCGGATTGGGCACGGGCATCTTGACCTGAACCATCTCGAAAACGATGACCACCACCGCGAAGAGCGCGTAAAGGATGCGGGGATCGCAGAACTGGATCCGGTCCCAAAGCGATTTGTTCTTGTTGTCGTCAGTCATTTTCTTAATCCACGGAAGAGTATACGCTGTTGTCCAGGCCAAGCCAGATCCTCAGGGAAATGGCCACGCTGCCGATCAAAGTGCCTATGAGCACCGCGCGGTAAGCCGCGGCGTTCAATACGCTCAGAAGTTTCGAGGAGAGCCAGGGAAGCTGGAGAAGCTTCCAGCTCTCGGGGACCAGCGAGGCCAGCAGTTCGCCGATGGGCATCTGGCCCACCATGCAGACGATGGCCGCCGCCATGAGGAAGCCCGCCTCCAGGCTCCTGACCTTGAAGGAACGGTAGGCCGCGCTGATCATGTAGAAAGTTATCATGGAGAAGACCGCGCTGCCCATGGGCGCCTGGATGGCGTTGAAGAGGAAGTCGAAGGTGGTCTTCCAGCCGGTCCCCTTGGCCTCGTCGGTCTGGCCCTTCAGGGCGCAGACGATCATCACCGCCAGGAAGATCAGGAAGACCGCGCTGTAGCCCGCGGACTTGACGAAATTGGCGAAGGGCGCGCCGCCGCCGGGAAGCTTGTTCTCCCCCGCCGGGGCGTTGTAATTCAGGGCGCTCTGATAGATCTTCTTGCCGTGGAAAAGCATCAGGTTTATCATGGCGATGAAGATGGCGAAGGAGCCCACCACGGTCAGGAACTTGCCCGCCCATTCCGTGCCGTAGGAAAGATAGGTCGGCTTGGGCGGCGCCCCGACTTTCTTATAGATGGTCATTTCCGTGGCCAGGGGCGAGCCGTCCGAGCGGTCCCTCAGGCTGACCGAGCAAAGGGTGGTCTCGAAGGGCGAATCCACCGGGCGCCCCTTGCGCATCTGCTTGGTCCCCAGGTAGAGGGCGCCGTCGGAGGCGCTGTAGCGGCCGCCGGCGTAAAGGCAGTCGTTGGTGCCGTTCCCGGCGGGGGCTTTCCAGGTCAGGGGCTGCCACTGTCCGCCGTTCTTCCTGAACTTCATGATCTCCCGGTCCATGACGTAGAAAAGCGTGGGCTCGCCGTTCTCCAGGGCCACGTCGAAGGCGTTGGGGGATTTTTCCGTCAGGGTGGCGTCCACCAGGGGCTCCTCGTCCAGGCGCAGATGCTTAAGATCCGGTCCGCTGGCGCGGAAGACCCGGTAGGTCATGGTGAAGAGGAAGACTTCCCAACGCCCGTTCGCGTATTCCGCGGCGAAATTCTTGATCCTGTCGGAGAAGAAGCCGTTGGGGCTGTTCTCGGAAACTTTGAAAAAATCGTTGGTGGACAAGACCACCGGGCCTTTCTTCTGGAAGGTTTGGCCGTCGTCCCCGCTTTCCGCGAAGCACAGGACCGGCTCCTTCTCGTTCTGGCCCATGTAAAGCAGCGTCAGGCCCTGCGGCGTCATGGCCGCGTCCGGCTCCGTCAGGCCGTACTGGTCGAACTTCAGGAAGAGCGAGCGCTGCAGAACGGGCTTGGGATCCTTCTTCCAGCTTCCCCCTTCCCTGACCATGCGGCCGATGGCGCCCCGGCCCTTGTAGTAATTGCCCACGTAAAACTGCAGTTTCTTTCCCTGCTTCTCCACGCAGACCGGAGAATTCACCTCGTAGGAGTCGAACTCCCCGCCGACTTTTTCCGGCAGGATGTATTCCAGGAAGAAATACAAGCCCACCACGAAAGCGATCAGTTTAAGTATATTGCGTTTGCTCATGCTTTGTCACCACTGAAGAAGAAGCCGCAGATAATCGTGTTTCTGGAAAATGGTAAGCAGCAGGCTGCCGAGGACGATCAGAAGCAGCAGCACCAGCTTGGAATAGTCCTGGCCCACCAAACTGCCCGTCAGCACGGGGTCCCGGTTGAAGTAGGCGCCCGCGGCGTAGAACTCCTCGCCGAAGACCGTGTAGTCGCAGGAGACCATGAAGAAGGGCACCTGGTAGAAGCTGGGCGTGCAGGCGATCTGGAAGGCTCCGGCCTGCTGGCCGGCCTCCGCCAGCATCATGGACTCGAAACCGTAGGTGCCGAACATGAAGTTGGCCCCCACGTGGTCCCTCTTGATCCAGCCGGCGATGCCGGCGCCCAGGGCGGACTGGTTCGAGGACATGTACCTCAGGCAGTCCTCCACCGCGAACATGCCCTCCTTGCCCATGGCGGCGTAGCCGTCCTTCCAGAACTCCTCCGCCATGGCGTAGGCCAGGGGCTGGGCCAGGGGAACGTAGACCGGCATGGAAAGTTTCGCGGCTTTCCTCACCACGTAGCCCATGACCGCCAGGGAGCAGAAAAGGTTGACGCTAAGGTCGTCGAAGCCCAGGTTGAACATGATGGGCCTGTCCTCCTCCGCCGCCCGGCCGATGGCGTCGTCTATGACCTTCAGGCCGTTGATGGGGCGCAGAAAGACTTCCTTCCCCCTTTTCGTCAGCACTATCATGGTTATGATAAAGCTCGAGAACAGCAGGATGAAGATGATTATCGGTAATGTCGCGTGATCCATTTATTACTCCGAGTTTATGCAGATAGGGATTATAGCAAAAAGACCCTCTCCTGCCAAAGAGATTTCGTTTTAACCGAAAGGAAACACGCCGGACGGCCCCGCGGCGGCGTTTTTTTCCTCCTCCGCTTTTTGGTATAATTTCTTATTGAATCAAAAATCAATAACTTGGAGATAAACTATGTCGCTAAGAAAGGTCTTTTTGACGCTCGCCCTGGCGCTCGCCTCCCTTTCCTGGGGCGCCGACGTCAAGGCTCCCAAAATAGCCTTCGTTGACACCGAAGCGGCTCTCAACAACAGCAAAGAGTACAAGGACTGCTCCCTGGCCCTCCTGGACATCCAGGACGAGAAGGAAGAGGAGCTGAGGAAAATGACGGCCGAGATCGACGCGCTGGGCGACAAGCTCAACGCCCTTTCCAGCGCCAAGCGCCAGAGCGAGGAGGCCAACTACCAGGCCATGATCGCCCGGGCCAGCCGCTTCGCCGAGGACACGGACAAATCCCTGAGGGAGCAGCGCTCCGTGGACCTCAACCGCATCGCCAAAAAGCTGAAAGCCGTCATAGAGGACATGGGCGCGGAAGGCAAGTACACCCTCGTGCTGGACCTGAAGGCCATCGTATATCTTGACCGCGCGGAAATGAAGGACCTTACCGACGAGGTGGTGACGAGGATGAACGAAGCCTACGCCAAGGAAAAAGAACGTTTGAACAAGATTCCAACCAGGGTGAAATGACATGAAAAGATTAGCGTTGTTACCTCTGTTCGTTTTATTCGCGGCCAACGTTTCCCTGGCCTTCAATTTCGCCTACGTCAACACCGAGGAAGTGCTGCAGAACAGCACGGAGTTCAAGGAATGCGAGAAAAGGGCCCTGGCCAAGCGCGACGTGAAGACCGAGGAGATCTCCCAGATGTCCACCGCCCTGGACAAGCTCCAGGGCCAGATAGCCGCCCTCTCCCCGGAAAAGGCCGCCCCCTTGAGGGAGCAGTACGCCCGGGATTTTGACCGCATCGAGCGTTTCCGGGAACAGGCCGCGGAAGAGATCACCGCCCAGCACAGCCACGACATGGAGCGCGTGGCCTCCAAGATCCGCGCCATCATCGAGGCCCTGGGCGCCCGGGACAACGTCACCCTGATGCTCGACCTGAAGGCGATCCTGTACCTGGACCCCAAGACGGTGAAAGACTACACGAAGGAAGTCTCCAGGGAGCTGAACCGCCAGTACGAAGAGGAACTGAACAAGCTGCGCAGCAAGCTTCCCTTAAACAAATAACTAAAGCGAAACAATAAATGGAAATCCCAGTATCAGTAATCGCGGGCCTCTTGAAGGCGGAAGTAAAAGGCGATCCCAACACCATAGTCTCCGGTTTCGGCGGCATCAATGAAGCCAAGCCCGGCGACATCACCTTTCTGAACGTTGAGAAATACATTCCCTCCCTGATGACCACCAAGGCGGCGGCCGTCCTGGTCAGGGCCAGCCTCAAGATCCCGGAAAACTGTCCCCCGACCCTCATAATCGTGCCCGATCCCCAGCTGGCCTTGCAGGAACTCCTGAGCCAGATCGCGCCTCCCAAGGTTGAGTTCGCCCCGGGCGTGCACCCCACCGCCGTGGTCGCCCCCTCCGCGGTCCTGGGCAAGAACGTCTCCGTCCAGCCCTACGCCGTCATCGAGGAAGGCGCCACCATCGGCGACAACTGCGTCATCGGCGCCTTCTGCTACGTGGGCCACTTCACCGAGATCGGCAACGACAGTTTCCTCTATCCGCACGTCACCATCAGGGAGCGCATCAAAATAGGCGAAAGAGTCACCATCCATCCCGGGACGGTCATCGGCGCCGACGGCTTCGGCTACCTTGAGATCAACGGCCGGCGCGAGAAAGTTCCCCAGATCGGCAACGTCAGCATCGGCGACGACGTGGAGATCGGCGCCAACACCTGCATCGACCGCGCCCGCCTCGACACCACGGTGGTCAAGCGCGGCGCCAAGATAGACAACCTCTGCCAGATCGCCCACAACTGCGAGATCGGCGAGGACTCCGTCATGTGCGGCTGCTCCGCCATGAGCGGCTCCACCAAGATCGGCAACCGCGTCATTCTGGCCGGCCAGGCCGGCCTGAACGGCCACATCACCATCTGCGACGACGTCATCATCGGCGGCCAGTGCGGCGTCACCAAGGACATCAACCAGAAAGGCTTCTACATCGGCTCCCCCGCCACCCCGCACATCACCTACAAGAAGCGCGAGAGCGTGGTGGTCAGGCTCCCCCAGATCCTGAAAGAGCTCCACGACCTGGAGAAGGAAGTCGCCAGTCTGAAAGAAGAATTAGCCAAAAAATAAGCAAGCAAATGACCAAACAGACAACCATCGCCAAAGAGACTAAGATCAGCGGCATCGGGCTTCACTCCGGCGAGATCACGTCCCTCAAATTCCTGCCCGCCCCCGCCAACACGGGCGTGGTCTTCAAGAGGACCGACGTGCCCGTCCCCGGCGGCGTGGCCTTCCCGGCCCTTGTAACCTCGGTGCTCAACACCGACCGCAGCACCACCATCGGCAAACTGCTCCAGGTGCCCCAATCCCCGAAGCCCGTGCCCATCGTGGTCCTGACCGTGGAGCACCTGATGGCCTCCGTCTACTGCCTGGGCATCGACAACCTCATCGTGGAAGCCACGGCCATGGAAACGCCCCTGATGGACGGCAGCGGCATCGAGTTCGCCGAGACCCTGAAGGAAGCCGGCATCAAGGAACTGGAGGAGGAAAGGCAGCCCGAGCTGACCATAACGGAACCCTTGAAAGTCGAGCAGGGCGACGCCGTCATAGAGATCTTCCCCGCCGACGAGTACAAGATCTCCTACACCATGAGCTATCCCCATCCCGTGGTGGGCACCCAGTTCTTCGAGACCGTGGTTAACGAGGAGAACTTCGTCAAGAACATCGCGCCCTCCCGCACCTTCGCCCTTTACAGCGAACTGGAGCAGCTCCTGTCCCGCGGGCTCATCAAGGGCGGCTCCCTCAACAACGCCATCGTCATAACCGACAACGCCATCCTCTCCAAGGACGGGCTGCGCTACAAGGACGAGTTCGTCCGCCACAAAGTCATGGACCTCATCGGCGACCTCGCATTGGTGGGCAGAAGGCTCAAGGCCCACGTCGTCTCCTCCCGCTCCGGACATACCCTGAACAACAAAGCGGCGGCGCTCTTGTTCCAGACCGCTCTTAAAAACCAATAAAGAAAAAATACTATGGAAGAAAACAGCAAAGTCATAAGCCTCAATATCCAGGACATCATGGCGTTATTGCCCCACCGTCCCCCCTTCCTGCTGGTCGACCGAGTCGTCGCCACCGACTGCGACACCTACGTGGACGCCATCAAGAACGTGACCATGAACGAGCCCTTCTTCGTGGGCCACTTCCCGGGCCAGCCCGTCATGCCGGGCGTCCTTATCATGGAATCCCTGGCCCAGGCCGCGGCTATCGTGGTGCTCTCCAACCCCAGGTTCAAGGGCCTCATCCCCTATTTCCTGACCATGGACAAGGTGAAATTCCGGAAACCCGTGCAGCCCGGCGACCAGCTCCACCTGAGGATCGACATCATCTCCATGCGCTCCACCATGGGCAAATGCAAAGCCGTGGCCAGCGTGGACGGCCAGAAAGTCGCGGAAGGCGAACTGGCCTTCGCCGTGGTCATCCCCAAAGAAGAAAAAGAAAACAAGGAATAAACCTTTTATGGCTATCCATCCCACCGCAATAATAAGTCCCGGCGCGCAGATCGCCCAGGACGTCGAGATAGGACCCTACTGCGTCATTGGCGAGAACGTCAAGATCGGCTCAGGCTGCGTCCTCATGAGCCACGTGGTCATAGACGGCCTCACCACCATCGGGGAACGCAACACCTTCTTCCCCATGGCGGCCATCGGCCACAAGACCCAGGACCTCAAGTACAAGGAAGGCAACAAGTGCTACCTTGAAATAGGCAGCGACAACGTAATCAGGGAATTCGCCACCATCCACTGCGCAACCCAGGACGGCAGCAAAACGATCGTCGGCAACCATAACCTCATCATGGCCTACTGCCACATCGCCCACGAGTGCGTCCTGGGCGACAACATCATCATGTCCAACGCCGCCACGCTGGCCGGGCACGTCCAGGTCGGCGACTACGCCGTCTTGAGCGGCATGGCGGGCGTCCACCAGTTCTGCCGCGTTGGCAAGATGGCCATGATCGGCGGCTGCACGAAAGTCACCATGGACGTGGCCCCTTTCACCCTGGTGGACGGCGTGCCGCCAAGATGCGCCACCATCAACAGGGTCAGGATGGCGCGCCTAGGCATTTCCGCCGAGACCATCGCCAAAATGAACCAGGCCTACAAGATCATCTTCCGCCAGGAAATGAAACTCAAGGACGCCGTGGAAAAACTCAAACAGGACTACCCCGACGTTCCTGAGATCATGGAACTGGCCGACTTCCTCACCAAATGCGAGCGCGGCCTGACAAGGTAAGCAACGAAAAAACGAAATAAAAAAAGCTCCGGCAGCGCCGGAGCTTTTTTGTTTTCTGATCGTTCTTTACGATCATGGAAAATTACGGAACCAGAACCAGACGGAAACCGTGGTGAGTCATATACTCTTGCGGAGCGTGGTACGATCTGCTTGCAATACGGCAATCATTCACTTCAAGATAACCACTGCCGCCGCGGCAGACGCGTTCCTCGCCCGTAGCAGGGCCGACGGGGTCAGTGGTAGTTCCGGGGTTAAATATTACCGTCTGATACCAGTCTAAGCACATCTCGGTAACATTGCCGTGCATATCGTAGAGCCCGTTAGTGCCAGGAATCTTAGTGCCAACTTCCTTAGTGCTGTTACTGGAGTTAGCCTTGAACCATGCAACGTTTAAAAGACCATTAAACAATTCTCCTTCACTGGTGAAAGAAGAGCCGTTGTTCAAATATCCGCTTCCCCAATACGTGCCGTCGCCTTTGTCGCGGCAAGCCAATTCCCATTGGGCTTCCGTAGGCAGATCGAAGACAAAACCATTGCCAGCCATAGATCTCAGCTTTCCTAAGACACTGTCGCTGTCAACCCTGTGATCGGTCTTGGTCGGCCATGTGATGCCGTAATTTTCACCTCGCATCTCAGTATACCGTTTAGAATAAGCAGGTCTATAGTCCTCCGTAAAAGAGGGATCATACTGAGGAGGAATCGTAGCCACAATTCTTTTCCGCTGACTTTCTGTTAATTCGAATATGCCAATGTAGAAAGCCTTGCTTATGGCAACGGTATGCGGTTCTTCACTACCGTCCGTAGCTCTGCCATACTCAGATGACGAACCCATGGTGAATGTTCCGTTCTCGATTCTTTTGAACCAAATCTGACTAGCCTTGCAAACTCTGCCATCATCAGTTTCGCCAACGGTAGGGGCGCTTGAACTGTAGTTCATTTTATTATTGTTAAGATCAAAGTAGAGATAGACCGCCTCGTCGGTGATGTCCTGGGCCGTCACACCGATCTGCAAGCTGTCGGTCTGAACGCCGCTTCTAGTCTGACTCTGAGTTTTTGAATCCCAAACCACCCGCTTTGAACCGGCGCCAAGCGTGATGCCGGCGGAACCGTCGCCAACGAGAGCTGTGAGCGTGAAGGGATCGGCATCACCGATCTGACCTTGGAAAGAGACCGCAAAGACCGGGGTGGTTTTCTGTGAAGTGGCCGTTAAAGTGTAGCTGATGTCAACTTTGCCGTCCCAGGGCCAATGCTGGGTGGCCGTTACGCCGGACACGGTTGTCGCCAAAGCGCTGACTGACATGACAGCGGCAAAAAGGGCTATTATTTTTATAGTTTTCATATTGTTTTCCGTTTTATTGTTGAGTTATCAGCCGCGCTTGAGAGCAGCCAAGCCTAAAAGAATAACGCCTAACAGGATGCCCGGTTCAGGCAGGATGGTTATGGTAGCGCTGGAGGAAACGCCGCCGGCGGGCGTAAAGGACGTGCCGGTGTTGGCGTCGCTGATGGAGTAGGAAATGCTGTAGGAAGTGTCCCTGGGAAGCTCACTGGGATCGATGGCCGCGTAGTTCCACTGATAGGTTCCTTCAGCTTCGCCCGTGCTCTCGTAGATCGTATGCGCGTCGCCGGCGCTTGAGATCGTGTTGCCGGTCTCGATGGCTGAAAGGGTGATCTTTCTGTCGTAGCCGTAGGCCCATTTCGTGCTGTAGGAAATGGGAGTGGTCGGCAGAAGCTGGAAAGACTGTCCGCTGGCGATGCTGACGGTATCCAAAGTGGAAGGTGC
>DBWD01000104.1:0-556 GCA_002308555.1 bacterium UBP3_UBA1247 | reverse complement strand
CCAAGCGTCATTACCATGATAACGCTTAAAATAAAGAAAGATTTTTTCACGTGGTTTTTTGGTGTTGAGGTTAAAAATTAAAAAAAGATTTTTTCAGGCATCGGGAGGTATCATACGAAAATATACCCGAAATTGCAAGCGAACGCTTATGTATATGATATAAGCCTAGTTATGCTGGATTTAGCGGAGCGATTTAAAATGTTTTTTTCGCGAATTTTTTCTGCTTTGACACTACTAAATTAGCGCGTCTGAATTCCAACAAAACCGCGGTAATTGAAGGAATTAGAAAAAATATAAACCCCAAACCTTGGAAAGATTTGGGGTTCATATCGCGAAATGAGCCTTTTTATAATAAAAAAACTAAACTATTCGCGTACCAAATCGAGGTAGTTGATGTTGAACTGGCCGCCCAGGGAAACGATCTTCAGTTCCTGCTCGCCTTCCGCAAGCTCGATTTGCGCGACGTTCTCGGCAGTCTGCCAGGCCTGCCAGCTGCCGGTCTTCACTTCGTTTTCCCAAACGAACTTTTCCTGTCCGTTCAGGAGAACTTTCGCGG
>DBWD01000117.1 GCA_002308555.1 bacterium UBP3_UBA1247 | reverse complement strand
TTCTACAAGGACTTCGTCCTGACGCCGGAGCCGGCAGCCCTGTCTTTCCTGATCCTGGCGCTCCTTGCTTTCGCGCGCCGTAACCGTTAAACCACAAAGGACAATTTATGGCTATCAGCGCAAGCGCCCTCTATCAGGGCGATCTGAAATGCGCCGCCACGCTCGGCGGCTCCTCAGTTCCCGTCGAGACCGACGCCAAGGGGACTCCCGGAACTTTTTCACCCACGGACGTTCTTTCCGCCGCCCTGGCGACCTGCACGGCNNATCGGCTTCGTGGCCGCCCAGCAGAAGCTCGACGTGAAGGGCCTGAAGGTCGAGGTGGAAAAGGAAATGCGGGAATCTCCCAACGCGGTGGGGAAATTCAAAGTCAAAGTGACTTTCCCCAAGATCGCTTTGGAAGACAGCATGAAGAAAAGGCTGGAAGGCGCCGCCAAGGCCTGCCCGGTGAAGAACAGCCTTTCTTCCGACATTGAGATCCAAACGGAATTCGTTTACTGAAAGTGAAAGCGCTGGATCTTATCGCGGAAAAGTTTTTGCGCCCCGCGGCCGCGGGAGCGCTGCTTTTCCTTCTGATAGTTTCGGTCTACTCGTTTAAACTTCAGTACGGCCCGGGCGGCGTGCTCTCCAACGGGGACAGCGCCAAATTCGCCTGCATCGCGCTGGAAGGAGGGGCGGCTCACACGCCCCTTTTTCCCTTGTACACCGTTCTGCTCCGCAATTTCTGCCGGACGAGGATCTTCTTCGACCTCGGGGCGCAGGCCGCTTTCTTTTCCGCGGTTCTGACGGCCCTGGGGCTCGGCCTGCTCTTCGACGGCCTGCGCAGGCGCTGCGGGCGGTACCTGGCGCCTTTCCTGGCGGTCTTCGCCGTCAGTTTCCTGCCTTTCCTCACCGCCTGCGCCACCGAAGCCACGCCCACGGCTTTGTCCCTGGCGCTGCTTTTTCTTCTCTTCGATCTTTTCCAATGCGAAGAGCTGCCTCTCTGGGTGAAAATGCTGCCTGCGGGCCTGCTGGCTTTCCACGATCCCTTGGGCCTGTTCTTCGTTTTGCCGCTCTTCGCCGTCATTTTTGTTTACGCCTGGAAAAGGGGCTCGCTGCGCTCTTATTTCCTGGGACTTTTCGCGTCGCTGGCCCTGGGGCTGTTTCCTTACGTTTATATCCTGGAAGTGGTTTTCGCCGGCGAAAAATGCGAGTTCGTGACCAGGGACGCCCTTTTCGCCAGTCTTTGGAAGGCGGTGCTCAACGGACAGTTCTGGCAGAATTATTTCTGCTACGGTCCTGGCGCCTGGCTTGCCGGCCTGGGCGGTTCCTGCGCCTCTTTTTACGCCGTCAGCAAGCCGCCTTTTTTCCTTTTGCCGCTGCTGATACTGGGCTTCCTCTTCCGCCGGCCGGGCAAGGATCTTTGGCCTCTGGCGCTGGCTTTCGCCGCGGCTCTGCTGGCCAGCCTGCTTTTCCTCGTGCCCAGCTATCACTTCTATCCTTTGCAGTGGTTCTGGCTTCTGAACGGTTTCCTGGCGCTTTTCGCCGCCCAGGCGATCATCGTTTGTTTCAGTTCCGGGGCCAAGTATGTGCTTTTGCCCCTGGCGGTCCTGGCGCTGGTCATCCTTCCCCTTCACAGTTCCCTGGAAAGCCCGGAGCGGCGCTCCGCTTTCGAGGCGGCCAAGCTGGCGCAGACTTTCGGGTCATTGCCTTACGGAAGCTGCCTGCTTTCCGAAGATCCCTACACCTCAGGACAGTTTTACCGCTATTACCGCCTGACGTTTCCGGAACTCGTCAACGGGAACGTTCTCGTGAACGGGGACATCGCGAGAGACCGGCGAAACTTCTTTTATTCCCCGGCGCTGCTTGCCTTTTTCGAGAGCGAGAAGGTGCCTTTCTACCTTTTCACCGAGATAGACGGCACTCCGCTCTACGAACTGGGGGAGAAGCCCGCCGAGGACGATGGACTGTAAGCATAGGACAACGCTTCTGGACTTTCTTGTCCTGCTATTGCTGGCGCTTTGCGCCTGGTTCAGCTCCTTTGGGGGGACCTGGCAGTTCGACGACTTCCGCTGCATAGTTGACAACGCGGCCTTGCGAGACGGGTCCCTTTTGAGCCTCTGGCGCTTTTCGCCCGGACGTTTCCTGGTGTTTTTGACCTTCTGGGCCAATTACCGATTCTGCGGCCTGGAAACTTTCTGGTACCATTTCGTCAATCTCTTCATCCATATCCTGAACGGCTGGCTGTTTTATTGCTTCCTTTTGCTTTTGCAGGAAGCGGTCGGAAAGAGCGTGGAAAGGCGTTTCCCGGCTTTTTTGTGCGCCGCGCTTTTTCTGGCCCATCCGGCGCAGACCCAGGCGGTGACCTACATCGTCCAGCGGCTGGAACTGATGTGCTTCACCTTCATGATCGCGCATCTGATCTTCCTTTTGCTAGCCTTGAAGAACAGGCTCTTTTATATCCCGGCGCTCTTCGTCCTCATATGCGGCCTCTTTTGCAAGGAAAACATGGCGGTGGCGCCTTTGATAGCGTTTTGGGGATATTTCGTTTTCGCTTCCGCCGACCTTAGATCTTTTTTTAAGGAAAACAAAAAGTACCTTGCCCTTGCGGCGGCCGCCTTTGCCGTCCTTTGCCTTCTTGTTCTGCGTTTCGCGGGAGTTTGGAAGGGGGCCAGTTTCGACTTTTCGCCGCTGCATAGGCTTTACGCCGACACGCCCGATATCTGGGCTTATTTCGCCACGCAGTTCAAAGTATGGGCCGTTTATCTGAGGCTGTGCCTCTGGCCCTTCGGTCTAAGGCTGGAATACGACGTCCCTGCGGAGGGCTTCGCCTCGCCATGGGTGATATTGGCGATATTGTTCTGGCTGGCTTTGGCGGTGTTCGCCTTTGTCAGCAGGAAAAAGTGGCCCTACTTCGCGTTCGGGCTGGGCTTTTTCGCGCTTTCCTTGGCGCCCGCGGCCACTTTCATACCCAACGGGCTCTATGAACACCGCCTGTACTGCGCGCTCCCGGGAATACTGATCGCCGTTGTTTTCACTTTCTTCGAAAAAAAGAACGCGATCAACGCGGCTATCCTCATAGCTGTCATTCTGCTTTTCACCTACGCCTCCTTCCGGCGCAATTTATATTGGAGCGACCCGGAGATCATCTGGCGGGACAACCTGCGGTATTCCCCCGAAAATTTCAGGGTGAACGCCAACGTCGGCCAAGCGCTTATGGTAAAAGAGCGGTATGCCGAGGCCTTGCCCTATCTTAGAAAAGCCGTCGAACTTCGCCCCCAGACTGTTGAAGTTCACTACAACCTGGCCTGCTGCCTGGCCGGGATGGGGGACCTCCAAGGCGCGAGGGAGGAGCTTCTGACGGCCAGATCTCTCAAGTCGAAGCTCCCCGAGGTGAAACGCCTCGTGGAGGAGGCGCTGAAAGAGATCGAGACCGCTTTGAAAAGCGCCGGGGAATGATCTTTTTTCCTTGCCGCCCCGTCTGTTTTGGCTTCTCTTTTTTCTGATAGCGCGGCGCTTGATTTCCCTTTCCTTACGGGGGACGCATTATGGTATAATATCCTTATATGGATAATTTTAAAAACATTTATCTGCGCTGCCTGCCCCTGGGGGAGCTTTGCGCCAACTGCTACCTGATCTCCAAAACGGGAAGCCAGGAATGCGTCTGCATCGATCCGGGGGACGAGGGGGACAAACTGCTGGCTAAGATCAAAGAGCGGAACCTTCAGGTCAAAACGATCCTTCTGACCCACGGCCACGCCGATCACGTCGGCGCCCTTAACGAACTCAGGGAGGCTTTTCCCGAGGCCAAGGTCTGCGTTCATAAGAAAGACGCCGTGATGCTTATGGATCCGGAGCGCAATCTTTCGTCTTTCCTGGACAGGATCATAACCTGCCGGGAGCCGGACGCGGAACTGGAGGACGGGGACGAGTTCAGGTCCGCCGGACTGGATTGGAAAGTGATCTGGACGCCCGGCCACACGGAAGGCGGATGCTGTTTCCTTTGTTCCGATCCTGAAAGCGGGGAAAACGCGCTCTTCAGCGGAGACACGCTTTTCCACCAAAGCGTCGGGCGCACGGATTTCCCCGGCGGAAATTATCAGGCGTTAATGGACAGCATCAGGAACAAACTTTTAACACTGCCTCCGGAGACCTTGATCTATCCGGGGCACGGGGAAGCCACTTCCGTGAAAGCGGAAGCGGAGGAAAACCCCTACGTGAAATTATGCTGATACGCGAATTGTGGCGTTACCGCGCGCTTTTGTGGGATCTGGTGGTCCAGGATTTCCGGGGCCGTTACGCCGGATCAGTCATCGGCGTTTTCTGGAATGTTCTGCAGCCCCTGGCGCAGATCTTCATTTACGCCGTCATCCTGGCCCGGGTGGTGGGCTCCCGCATTCCCGACAGGGCGGGCTTCCCGGAGATCGACGACCCTTACGCCCTTTCGATCTACATCTGCTCCGGTCTGCTTCCCTGGCTGACCCTTTCCGAGACGCTCACCAGGAACTCCCTGGCTTTCCTGAGCCACAGCAACCTTATCAAGAAGGTCTCCTTTCCGCACCCCATCCTGGTCCTGTACCAGGTCATCTCCGGCCTCATAACCCTTTTCATCATGCAGGCCATTCTCCTGATCGTCATGATCGTCACCGGCCACCGCCTGCCGCCCTCCCTTGTCTGGCTCCCGCTGGTCTACCTGCTGCAGGGGCTCATGACCTACGGCCTGGGGATCTTCCTGGCGACGGCCACGGCCTATTTCCGCGACATGATGCAGTTCGTCTCCATCGCGCTGCAGGTCTGGTTCTGGATGACCCCCATCGTCTATTTCCGGGAACTGACAGAGAGGATCGTCTCCTTCGGGCCGATGCTTTTGCTGGCCAACCCGCTGTATTATCTTTCCCGCGCTTTCCAGATCCTTTTCTACGAGAACGTGGTCTATTACGATTTCCTGCCCCAGAAGCTTCTGCCTTCCCAGAGCAGCTTTTTCCCGACCCTGGGGGTGCTCTTGCTTTGCGGGATCGTTTTCACGGTCCTGGGGAATCTCTTCTACCTTAAGCTGAAAAAAGAACTGCCCGACCAGATCTGATCATGGATAAAGAAAACGTTATCGAGATAAAAGGCCTTTCCAAGCGCTTCCGCGTTTACGACCGTCCGCTGGACAGGCTGAAGGAATGGCTCACTCCCATGGGCATGTCCTTCCACTGGGCCTACTGGGCGCTGAGAGAGGTGGACCTGTCCGTTAAGAAAGGAAGCTCGCTGGGCATCATCGGCGTGAACGGCGCCGGCAAGAGCACGCTCCTGAAGATCCTCTGCGGGACCCTTTCGCCGACTTTGGGCAGCGTCGAAATAAACGGCCGCATCGCCGGCCTGCTCGAGCTCGGCTCGGGCTTCCATCCGGAGTTCACCGGGCGCCAGAACATTTACCTCAACGCGCGCCTGCTGGGACTTTCCGACGCCGACATTGAACAGAGGCTGCAGTCGATCGTGGAGTTCGCGGAATTGGGCGACTTCCTCGACCATCCCTTGCGCATCTATTCCACCGGCATGGCGCTGAGACTCGGCTTCTCCGTCGCCGCCAACGTCGACCCCGACATTCTTATCATCGACGAGGCGCTGGCGGTGGGGGACGCCTACTTCCAGCAGAAGTGTTTGAAGTATCTGAAAGATTTCCGCGCCAAGGGCGGGACGCTTATTTTCGTTTCCCACGATCCCGGCGCCGTGAAGCTGCTTTGCGATTCAGCCGTGCTTTTGCACAAGGGCAGGATCATCGCCAACGACACGCCGGAAAACGTCCTGAATTATTACAACACGCTGCTCGTCAGGGACGACGCCGACAAGGAGTCCTTCATCCTGGAGCGCAAGCGGCAGGAAGCCAAAGACAGCAAGCCGCAGCACTCCGGTTCCTTCGAGGCCCTCATCGAAAAAGTTTCCCTCATCAGCGACGGCTGCGAAACGCGGACGCTCTTCGCCGGGCACAGGGCCGAGCTTATAGTCGCCGTGAAAGCCCTGAACGACATCGAGCCGCCCACCGTCGGCTTCTCCTTAAGGGACCGCCTGGGCTACGAGATCATCGGCACCAACACCATGCTCCTGAAAAAGGAAACGCCCGCGCTCAAGGCCGGCGAAGGCTTGGAGGTCGCTTTCGAGCTTCCGCCCATGCTGGGACCCGGCGAATACACCGTAACGGTCGCGGCGCACCCTGGCAGGGACCACATCGAGCACTGCTACGATTGGACCGACAGGATGCTGGCCTTCAAGGTCGCGCTGGAAGACGAGAGCTGCTGCGTCGGACTTCTGAACGTTCCCGTCACGGCCAGGATCGAGAAAGCGGCGACGGACGGCCGCGGCGCCAAGGAGAT
>DBWD01000077.1:10782-14211 GCA_002308555.1 bacterium UBP3_UBA1247 | reverse complement strand
AAGCGCGGCTGGGACAAACCCTGCGTGGTGGCCGGCAGCGAAGTTGGCGGCAACTACAGCTCCACGGCCCCGACCTACTACATCGGCAGCATCAAGCTTTTCCGCGTCAACAACAAGGGCGACGGCGATTACACCAGCCAGACCGGCGGCGTCTTCACCACCGATCTGCCTCCCCGCGTGGTGGGCAAACAGAAATCCGCGGTCTCCGGCAACACGGTCTTCGTTCAGAAAAGAGGCAAATGCGACCTCTCTGACTTCGTGAAGTAAGGGGATATGGAATATCGAACCGTTGCCCCGCCGATCATAGGAGCGGGGCAACGGTTTTTTGTATGAATAAAGGATGCACGGATGAAAGAAACGCTTAAAAAACTTGTCAAGCTACAGCAGATCGACAGCGAAAAGCTCGAGCTGAAGTACAAAAGGCAAGCCGTTCTCAACGGCCTTATAAAGGACAGGGAGGAATTCAAAGCCCTGGAACTTCAGGTCGCCGAGGAACAGAAGCGTCAGCTTGAGATCAGGGAGGAAGGCCAGCGCTTGCTCAGGGAACAGGCTGTTTTGGAAGAAAAAGCCGCGGAACTGAAGAAGCGCATGGACATGGTCAGGAACACCATGGAAAGCCAGGCGGTGGGCCGCGAGAACGTTGCCAACGAAAACAAGATGCAGGTCCATTTCGAGAAGCTCGACCGTCAGAATTACGACCTCAACAAGAGCCAGGAAGCCCTAGCCGAGTACCAGTCCAAATTCTACGCCAAGCGCGCCGAACTGGCCGAAAAACTTCCCGGCATCAAGGAGAAATTGAGCGAGATCGACAAGGAGATCGCGGAAGTGGACGAAAGGCGCAAGGCCGTCATCGTCGACATCCCGGCCAACGTCGTGAAGCAGTATATGGATCTTATAAAGACCAGGGCGCCCCGCATGGTGGTGGAGGTCCAGACCTCCTCTGAAGGCGACCACTCCTGCTCCGGCTGCAACATAGGATTGCCGCCGCAGGTGATAGGGGACATCATGAAAGGCGATCAGCTGGTCTGTTGCGAGAATTGCGGTCGGATCCTTTATCTGGCTGATAAGATAGAAAAATAAAAAAAACGGCCGAGGCCGTTTTTTTTTACCCAAAAATAACCGGGAGGATCGTCCGGCAGTCGCCCCGCGAGGGGAGGAAAGTCCGGACTCCCGCACGCGAAACGCCGCGGGAAACCGCGGAGCGCCCTTTGGGCGCATGGATAGCGCCGCAGAAAACAGACCGCCGGGAAACCGGCAAGGGTGAAAAGGCGGTGTAAGAGACCACCGCCGGCCGCGGCAACGCGGCCGGGCAGGGCAAGCCCCGTTTGGAGCAAGATCACATAGGAAACGTGGAAGGAAACTTCCGGGAGCGCGTGCCTCCCTTACGTTTCGGGTAGATCGCGTTAGTTGAATGACTGCCCGCGCCTTGAAAAAGGCGTGACAGAATCCGGCTTACGGACGGTCCTCCCCCTTTTCAAAAACATGTCGCTGAACACGGGAAAATATTTGGCCCTCGCGGCGCTCGTTCTCGTCTGCCTCTCCGCGGCCGCGGCCGCGGATTACGACGAGCAGGCTTCCGAGGCTTTCGCCCTGGGGCTCGCCCAGGCCAGAAGCAACGATTTCAGGGCCGCCTTGCGCAGCTTCCGCAAGGCCACGCAGTACGACGCGGGCTTTGCCGCCGCCTATCTGAACATTGGTTCCTGCCACGAGCGCCTCAACGAGTTCGAGAAGGCCAGGCCCTTTTATGAAAAAGCCATCAAGCTGGACAAGGACAACGCCCGCTTCGCCTTCATCTACGCCCTGGCGCTCATGCGCAACGGCGAGCCGCGGGAAGGCCTGAAACAGCTGGAGAACGCCGTCTACGCGGCCCCCGCCGAGCCCGATTACATCTACGAGCTGGGCGTGGCCTACCTCTGCCTGACCCAGCAGGTGGAAGCCGCGAAATGCTTCCGCAGGACCGTGGAGATCTCCACGAACTACGGCTCCGCCTGGTTCCGCCTGGGAGTGATGGAGCTCATGGGCAAGAACACCAACGAGGCCCTGCGGCTCCTGGACAAGGTCGAGCTGAACTGCGAGCTGGCGCCCCAGAGCTATCTTTTGAAGAGCAGGATCCTGCGCAAGAGAAAAGAGCTCAAGGAAGCGGAGAGCGCCGCCAGGATGGCCCTGAAACTTCAGAGAGGCTATCCGGAGGCTTACCAGACCCTGGCCCAGATCCTGAGGGAGGAAAAGAAATACAGGGAGGCCGCCGAGATCCTGGAAAGAGTCGAGCTGACGGAAAGCCGCGGAAACTGGAGCGCGCTGCTGGCCCGCATCTACGAGGAGTGGGGCGACGAGGTGGCCGCGAACGGGGACAAGAGGGGAGCCGCGACGCTTTACAAACAGGGGCTGCGTTTCCATCCGGAGGACAAGCGGCTGATGGAAAAAGCGGGGGGTTCCGAGCCGGAAAAAAGACCCTGATGGAAGGGCCTTTCCGCCCGGGGCGGGTCTCCCTTGACAATAAAGGTGGATTCAAGTAGAATATTCACAAGTTTTATATGGCGGATTCTGTTTGGAGTTCGTCATGCGTATTTAATCTTTTCCGGTCGCTCGAAAAAGGGCGGACCGGGTTAACACAAATCTAAGGAAAACCGTGGCAGACAAGAAAGTTGTTAGCATTGACCTCGGGCGCGAAACGTTGAAGTTCGTGTTCGCCGAAGTCGGCAAGGCAAGCGTCAAGCTCTCCGCGTGCCAGAGCGTGACTCTGGACATCGCCCATGACGCCGATGACGCCGCCTGGCGCGCCGCAGTTTTGGATGCTCTCAAGCAGCAGAAGCTCGATAAGAAATCCGAAATTTACGTGACTCTTCCCAGCTCTCAGGTCCTTACCAGAGCGCTCAAAGTTCCCACCGCGGAACTGCAGACCCAGATCGTGGAAGAAGCCAAGAAGAATCTTCCGCTTCCCATCGAAGAGGCTGAATGGGGCTACAACGTTGTCGGCGAATCCGGCGATCAGACTTTCGTGTCCCTCGTGGCCATCAAGACCTCCGTCGTGGAAGAGATCAACGCGATCTTCGAGGAAGCCGGGCTTTCGATCGCCGGCGCCACCAGCGGCGCCCTGAACCTGGCGAGCCTGCTTCTGGCCGAAGGCAAAGGGCAGGTCGAGACTCCCACTGCCGTCCTGAGCATCGGCGCCTCCTCCACCAACCTGGTCATCGCCGAAGGCAACAAGGTCTGGATGCGCGCCCTGCCTGTCACCGGTTCCTCCCTCGTTTCCGCTCTCGCCACCAACGGCGTTTCCTTCGACGACGCCCGCAAGGCGCTCCTCAACGAAGTCGACCTGGGCAACGCGGAAGCCGAATCCACCAAGGCCGTCGGCCAGGCTCTTTCCAGGCTGGTCATGGAGATCACCCGCTCCATCGTCAACTACCGCACGAGCCTTTCCGGCGAGAA
>DBWD01000077.1:3435-10769 GCA_002308555.1 bacterium UBP3_UBA1247 | reverse complement strand
AAGATCAAAGGCCTCAACGCCTACCTGCAGGACAAGCTTAAAACCGACGCCGACTACCTGGATGCCTTCAGCGCTTTCGAAGGCGAGAAGGGCGATTCCTTCGCTTTCGCCGAATCCGTCGGCGCCTTGGTTTCCCTGAGCGGCCAGTCCCCCTACAGCGTCAACCTGGTTCCCTCCAATCTGCAGTGGCAGCGTTCCTTCGACGGCAAGAAGCCGCTGATCATCGCCGCCGTCGCCCTGCTGGCCGTTCTGTTCGGCGCCCTCTGGTTCCTCAACCAGGGCAAGATCGGCAAGGAGCAGGATGCCGCCAACACGGCCCAGGAGACCCTCCAGCAGGCTCAGAAATACGACAAGGCCATCAAGCAGGTCCAGAAAGACATCCAGACCCAGCTGGCCGAGAACGAAGTTTACGGCCGCCTGCTCTGGGAAAGGGAAGCCTACGTTTACACCATCTCCCAGCTGGCTTCCAAGATGCCCACCAACATGTGGCTCTACGGCGTGCGCTCCTTCACCCTGGGCGACATCGCCGAGGAGAACGCCCTTAGCAGCAACGCCTCCGACATGCTGGTCATCAACAGCGAGGAGGACGCCAAGACCCTCGTGAGAGTCGGCGTGGACTGCGGCTACTACGGCAACTGGGCCGAGGCCAAGCCCGAGATAGAAAAGATCGTCTCCGAGACCGTCGGCAACGTGGGCTTCACGGAAGGCCGCTCCACGACCTGGACCAAGTACACGGAACTTCAGATGGTGGTCGACCTTGACTGGAACAACAACGGCAAGGACGACTTCTCTGAATATAAGGAAAAATTCGGCGTAAAAGCCAACCGTTAATAGGATGTAAAGGATAGAACAATGAAATTTGACTTACAGAAAAACAAATTGTTCCTCATCACGCTGGGTATCGTCCTAATTATAGTGGTGGTGACCCTCGTCATGTGGCGCGGTTCTGTCAATAAGCTCAACTACGCTTCCGGCGACTACTCCTCCGCGGAAAGCGATTACGAATCCCTTTGCAAGACCTACAACGGCGCGCCCGGCGAGGAACTGCTGAAGGCCTACGAAGCGGACCTGGAAGCCCTGAAAAAGCAGGCTGTGGAGTTCGTGGACGCCGTCAAGTCTGAAGAGGTGAAAGTCCTGGATCCCTCCAATTTCAAGGTCGAGCTCAAGAAATTCGACAACGAGATCAAGGGCGAGCGCGAGAAACGCAACATCAACATCTATCCCGGCGAAGGCTTCTCCGAGTACCTGGGCGACACCGTGGCCAAGGAAGCGGACATGCCGAAGCTCTCCGCCCAGCTCCAGACCGTCAAGGACGTTCTGGCCGTCCTGCTTGACAACGACGTTCTGGAAGTTCTCACCATCGAGCGCAACCAGGGCGAACAGTCCGTGGATTACGAGGACGAGGAAGAGGAATTCGGCTCCGCCAGCCAGAAGCAGAACGAAGCGGCCGGCGCCAAGTACGAGGCCGTTCCCGTTTACTTCCAGTTCGCCATCCGCCCCGACAAGCTTTACAGCGTTCTGGCCCAGCTGCGCGACAAGCCCTACTTCTATATTGTCAGAAGCATCAGGACCGATCTTCAGCCCGACCCCGTCGGCACCATCGAGGATCCCTCCGACATTCTGGAACGCGTCACAGTCGACATGACCGTTGACCTGATCAAGCTCAACAAGCCCCAGCAGGCTGAAAAATAAATCAGGAGGAGACACAGATAATGAAAGCTTTAAATGAGCATTGGGAAAAATTGCTTTTTGTGGTGATCCTTCTGATCGTGATCGTGGTGGTCGCCAAGGCCTTCACCACGCAGAACGACGTGGATGCCTTCTCGCCCAAGGACAACGCGAAGGACGTTAAGGAAAGCGCCCTGGTGGGCATCCCGAACCTGGTGGCCATCGTCAAGGAAGCCTCTCCCGCGCTGGTGAGGAACGTCTTCACCCACGACTGGCTCCAGAGAAGCACGGCCAACCAGAACGCCCTGACCCGCAAGTGGGGCATCACCTGCGACGAGACCGGCCAGATGATCACCTACCGCTCCGACTCCGACAACGACGGCATTCCCAACGAATGGGAGCAGAAATACGGCCTCGACTGGACGAACGCCAAGGACGCCGAGGAAGACCCCGACAACGACGGCTTCACGAACCTCGAGGAATACAAGATGTCCGTCGAGACCGGCACCGAAGTCCTGCCCAAGGATCCCACCAGCCCCAACGTGGTGGCCGCCGGCTGGCGCATCGGCAAGATCTATCATCCGGAACGCGACATCCAGCTCGTGCTCTTCACCAAGGGCGTGAGCCTTAACTTTAAATATAAGAACAAAAGACTGCCCAAGACCGAGATCGGCGCTTCCCAGTTCGAAGCCGAGGACAAAGTCTTCTATATAGAGAAGGTCGAAGAAGTCACGAACGACAAGGGCAAGATGACAGACTACAGCGTGACGCTGAAAGACGGCGAGACCGGCGAGGTCTTCTCCTGCAGCAAGAGCAACAAGAGCCTCGAGGCTTACGGCATGGTTGAGTTTGTCAGCAAGGACGACGCAAACAAGAAAGTCGTTTGCAAGGTCGGCGACGAGATCGAGATCCCCATGGTCAAGAAGAACGGCACTGTGACCGCCATCGACGTGGAAGGAAAGACCGTCACCGTCAAAGTGAACGACATTGAATATACAATCAACGCTGAATAAAAATTTAATTAAAGTATATAACAACTGATGGAGTTAACGAGCATGAAAAACACAAAAGCCCTGACAGTAGTTGCGGTCTCTTTGGCTGCGATCCTGCTTCTGGCGCAGAACGTGATGGCCGAAGCTGCCGTGGATCAGGCCATGAGACAAACGGCTGCTCTCCGCGCCCAGGAACTGGCGCGCGAATTGCAGATCGAACGTCAAGAACAGCGGCAGATGGCTGACCTTCTGTTCCAGCAGGCGCTCCCCCTCATCGAACAGGGTGAGTACCGCAAGGCTCACACGCTTTTGTCCGAAGCCTTAAAGCGTTGCCCGAACCACACCGATTCCAAAGTGAAGATCGGCGAGGTGAACAGCATCCTTTATGACTACTACACTTCCGTAGCCAACGACAGACTTGAGATGCGCGACTATGAGTCCGCCATCAACTTCTATCGCCAGGCTCTCGAACACAAGCAGGGCGACGAAGCTCTGAAGGGCATTCAGCGCGCCCGCAAGCTCCTCGACACCGCCGCTTCCCAGCAGCTCTCCAAGATCGTCAACACCGACCTCTCCGAAGAGGAACAGGTCTACCAGATGATCAAGCAGGCTGAGGAGAAAGTCGTCAACGGCCAGTACGAGGAAGCCAAGACCATTCTGAAACAGGCTATCAAGCTGGAAAGCGAAGACCCCCGTCCCCGCCGCATGCTGAGGGACGTCATCGCCAAGCAGAACAAAGTCATCAAGAGCGAACAGGAACTCGAACGTTCCCAGATCATGCTCGACGTGCTCCGCAAGATCTCCCCGGAAGCTTCCGAGGACACCGAAGACGTGGGCAACGAAGCCACTGACGCCCCGGGCGAAGTCGCCCGCAAGGCCATGTGGGCCCGCCTGATGAACAAGATCCCCGCGGTCAGCCTCGACAACAACACCGTCTCCGAAGCCGTCCAGTTCCTCATCGAGGAAGGCAACATCCCGATCGTCCTTGACGCCGCCGGCGTGAACGACAAGATCTCCCTGGACGCCGAAGGCCCCACGATCCTGACCGTCATCGAATACATCTGCGACACCGCCAACCTGAACTACATCGTCACCGGCTCCGCCGTGATCATCGCCAAGGGCGACGGTCAGATGGAGACGAGGATCTGGACGGTCTCTCCCGGCGTGGTTTCCAAAGCCTCCGAGATCGAGACTGAGGAAAGCTCCTCCGACGCCTTCGGCGGCATCTTCGATACCGACACGGGCGCTGACGAGGACTTCACCGCCATGGAGACCGAACCGGAACTGGTCCGCGCTCTGAAAGACTACATCGGACAGGAAGTCGAAGGCAGCTCCATCTTCCTGGAACCCGTTTCCGGCACCTTGGTGGCCCGCAACACCGTCAAGAACTTGGAACTCATCGACAGCTACCTGAAGAACCTCGACGAAAGCGGCGATCAGGTGCAGGTCGAGATCCAGGCCCGCTTCGTTGAGATCAGCGATCAGGACCTCAACGAGATCAGCTTCGGTATGAAGCTCAAGAGCCCCTGGAAAGTCATCAGCGCCCACAACAAGGACGGCAACGCCGTCGTGGCCAACCCCACGGACTTCACCGGCGCCCTCCGCCGCTACTCCAAGGGCAAACGCAACAGCCGCTACGCTGACAGGCTCTCCTCCGTCATGAACATGGTCGGCATCTCCACGGTTGGCAACAACCAGGTGACCGACGAGGTCCTGGGCTTCTTCACCAACGCCCTGACCGATCCTGAAGTCGGCCTCATCTTCAACGCCATCGACAACAAGACGAACGCCGACGTCCTCTCCGCTCCTTCTGTGACCACCGTCAGCGGCCAGCCCCGCGTGACCATCAAGCAGATCACGGAGATCATGTACCCCGAAGATTACACGGTCTACAAACCGGCTATTATTTACAGCAGCTCCTCTCAGTTCAACCTTCTGAACCCCAACAACAGCCCCGATATCAGCGCGATGCCCGGTTACGCGACTGTTGAGAGCACCCTGAAGGAAGACGTCGGTATCGAGCTTACGGTCAGCCCCATCGTGGCCGATGACAAGCGCACCGTCAGCATGGACATCACCTGCAAGACCAGCGCCGAGATCGAGCCCCGCACCGTCTCGGTGTACGTCGGCAACGAAGTCCTCGGCATCGACCCCATCGAGCTGGACATCCCGCGCTTCAAGTTCTCTGAAGTCAAGACCCAGGTGGTCGTCGCCGACGGCGAAACGGTCGTCTTGGGCGGCATGGTCACCGAGGCCCTCCGCAAGTACAAAGACAAAGTTCCGTTCCTTGGCGACCTGCCCTTGATCGGACGCTTCTTCAGAGCCGAAGGCAGCTACAACGAAAAGAAACACCTGCTGATCTTCGTCAAGACGAACATCATCACCCCGACCGGCGAACTTTACCGCGACCGCATGGCCAGCAAGCTGGCTTCCTCTCTCGAGCAGGAACGCGCCGACTATGAAGAAGGCGAACAGGTCACCGAAGGCGAGGAAGGCGAGAGCGAAGAAGCCGAAGCCTCCGAAGAGGTCGAGGAATCCGGCGAAGAGACTTCCGAAGAAACCGCTGAGGAAACCGAAAGCGGATCTTCCGAAGAAGAAAGCACTGAAGAATCTTCTGAGGAATCAGAGGAATAATTCAAGGGACAAAGCTTAAATGGAAATTAAAAAAGATATAGACTTTGGAGGTCTTATGAACAAAAATATGCTGAGAAACAGCCTTTTCATCGGCGCGCTGATGCTCGCGGTGTCCCCGCTCTTCGCCGCTGATGAGCAGACGTTCGAGCAGAAGGAACAGCAGCTTCTCAACGCCGCTGAACCCGAAGTTCAGACGGAAGCCAAGGCCGAAACTGAGGAAATCCCCAAGGAAATTGGTGAGGAAGACGGTTTTTGGACCAAACTGAAAAACGCTTTCGCCACCAAGGAAGACAAGCCCGATCTTAGTAACAAGACCGAGCAGGAGATCCAGGTCCTTATGTTCGAGGGCCGCACTTACTACCGCAAGGGCGAATATCAGAAAGCCCTGAACACCTTCGCGGAAGTCACCAAGCGCGATCCTTACAATCCTCTGGCCCGCCGCTACATGAGCAGCTGCAACGAGAAGCTCATCCGCATCGAGGAAGACAACGTCGACCTGACCGCTTTGCAGCGCATCCAGGACGTGGAAAAGAGCATGCTCATCATGACTGAGAAGCAGAAAGACCGCGACGAGGCCGTCGCTTCCGCCGGCATCTCCAACATCGCCGACGAGAAGATGAACCGCGTCATCAAGGAGCTCAGCTTCGTGGACGAGCCTATGGCCAGCGTCTTCGAGACCATCCGTGACGAAGCCAACCTGAACCTCGTCATGCAGCCCGCCGTGGCCAACGCCATCCAGAACGCCACCCTGACCATCTCCCTCAAGGACATCTCCGTGGCCGACGCCCTGGAAATGATCTGCAAGCTGAGAAACCTCAACTACAGCGTGGAAGGCGAATCCATCTCCATCACCACGAAAGACTCCGCCCGCATCATCTCCAAGACCTTCCGTCTGTCCCGCGGCCTGGACTCCATCGAAGTCCTCAACAAGGAATCCCTCAGGACCCCAACGGACAAGGCCAAGGAACTCTTAAGGCGCATTGGTATCCAGGAAGTGCAGGGCGCTTCCGTGGTCTACGACGCCAGAACCAACCAGCTGATCGTTCGTAACACCGCCGAGAACCTGACCCTCATCGAGAACTTCCTGAAGAACTTCGACAAGACCCCGTCTCAGGTCGAGATCGAAGCCCGTTTCGTGACCGTCAACAACGACAACATGAACGAGCTGGTCTTCCGTCATTTCCTGACCCACAACTATCGTTGGAACCGCAAGGACAAATACGGCGACAAGTACTATCTGGAAGCTCCCAACAAAGAGCGCGAAATGACCTCCGGCCTGCGCTACATCCGTTCCTACATGGATGAGGACGCCTATGATCCCATCAACTCCGCCTACCGCATCCCCAGCACCGTGGATACGGGCAACGATTATGACGATTATATGAGCCTCAACGGAATGCGCCCCCATCAGCCGGCTTACGGCAGCGCCGGCATCGCCGACATCCAGACCCTCTATTCCTCTCTGGAACAGTCCACCGGCACCGCCAACGAGTATAAGCGCAAATCCCAGGCCGCCTATCAGGCCTACCAGAACTTCTACCGTCAGAACCAGGCCATCCTGGACGGCAGCGGCCCCAACAAGGGCTTCTACTCCGACACCCTGGAAAGCCTGAGGTCCAACTACGTGGCCAACGCCACCCGTTACGTTGACGCCCTGGGCGACATCAGCGGGAACCAGGCCAGCATCGCCGCCTCCAAAGTTCAGGACACCACCGTGAACGACGGTCTCGGCAAAGTCTTCGACATCAGCGGCGTCCTGGGCCCCGCCCAGTACCGCAGCGTGATCTACGCCCTCAGCAACCAGGAAGGCTGCGAGACCATCTTCGCCCCCAAGGTGACCGTGGTTTCCGGCAACCGCGCGGAACTGAAGGAAGTCATCCGCATCCGTTACAACAAGACCATCGAAGAAGCTGAAGACCAGGACGTGGACGTCGGCGACGCTCAGTCCGTCATTTACGACTACGCCGTCACGCCGAAAGACTGGGAAACCAGGGAATACGGCACGAAGCTGGTCGTGACCCCGTCCGTGCAGACCGACGA
>DBWD01000077.1:0-3427 GCA_002308555.1 bacterium UBP3_UBA1247 | reverse complement strand
CTGGAAGTCAACCCCGAGGTCTCCGACCTGCTGGGCTTCCGCAGATTCGTGTCCTCCCGTAACAACGTTTACGAACTGCCCCAGTTCTTCGTCCAGAACCTGAAGACCACCGTGCTCGTCAACGACGGCGACACCCTGGTCATGGGCGGCCTCATGAGGAACGACCTGGTCCGCACCAAGGACCGCACCCCCATCCTGGCTGACCTGCCCTGGATCGGACGTTTCTGGCGCGGTGAATCCGAGGTTGCCAAGAAGTCCAACCTCCTGATCTTCATCAACGCCAAGCTGGTTGACCCCTCCGGCACGCCGCGCCGCGGCGCGGTCGTGAAGGGCGCTGCCGCTCGCTGATCGATCGACGAACAACCGGGCCGCTATCAGGAATGACAGCGGCCCGGTTTTTTCCCTCCCTCCTCTATCCCTCCCCCCAACGCCCGCGCTCCGGGCGGCGCCTGAAAAAAAGATAAAAAAGGCGTTCTTCTTTCAGATAATAATGAACAAAACTTTGCTTGCCGTCGACGGGATGGCTTACATATTCCGGGCTTATTACGCCGTGCCTTACATGTGCAATCACGACCGGATCCCCACCAACGCCGTTTACGGTTTTCATAAATTGCTGCAGACCATGCTCCATGAAGTGGAGCCGGATTATCTGGCGGTGGCCTTCGACCTGCAGGAGCCTACTTTCAGGAAGGAAGCCTACAGCGATTACAAAGCCAACCGCCCCGCGCCTCCCGACGACCTTCTGGAACAGATACCCATCGTGCGGGAATATCTTGGAGCCATGGGCATCCCCATCGTGGAATGCCCGGGCTACGAGGCGGACGACTGTTTGGCCACCCTGGCCGTGCTCGCGAAAGGCAGGGGTATAAAGACCCTCATTGCCACGGGGGACAAGGACCTCTGCCAAATGGTGGACGACGACATTTTCATCCTCCGCAGCAGCATGCGGGACATGAAGATCCTGGACGCCGGCGGCGTGAAGAGGGAATACGGGGTCTGGCCCAGCCAGATCGTGGACTATCTGACCATCGTGGGCGACAGCTCCGACAACGTTCCCGGCGTGAAGGGCATCGGCGTGAAGGGGGCCCGGGAGCTATTGAACGCCTACGAGAGCCTGGACAAGATCTACGCCTCCCTGGACGAGCTGCCCAAGGGCCAGAAACAGAAGCTCACGGAGGCCGCCGACCATATCGAGGACTCCCGTTTCCTCATAAGGATCTGCTCGGAAGTGCCCCTGAAATGCGAGCTCTCCAATCTGGAGCGCGCCGAGGCCAGCGGGGAGGCCGTGAACTGCTTCTGCGCCAAATATGATTTTCAAAGCATCGGCGGCCGGGGGAGCGCAGCCCCCAAAAACGAGGAGCCGCAGCAACAGGAATTGTTTTAAGGTGAAAAAGATCGCATTGACAGGCGGCATAGGCTGCGGAAAAAGCCTGGCCGCGGACATTATCAGGGAAGCGGGCGTCCCGGTCCTGGACGCCGACGACCTTACGAAGGAATGCTGGCAGGATCCCCAAACCGTGGAAACGATTGGCCAAAAGCTCAGGGAAGCCGGCTACCTGGAGGAGCGCTTCACCCCCCAGGCCGTGCGCGCCGTGGCGCGCCGGGCTTTCCAGGACATGCAGATAATCAACGCGCTGGAAGGCGTCCTGCAGCCGCTGATCCTGGCCAAGATGAAAGAATGGCTCTCGGAGCGGGAAGCGGAGGGCGCGCAATTGGCCTTCGTCGTGGTGCCGCTGCTTTTCGAGTGCGGCCTGCAGTATCTTTTCGACGAGACGGTCACGGTGAACGTGAAGAACGAGATCAGGGAGCGCCGCCTGCAGCTTAGCCGGCCGCTTTCCGCCGGGGAGATAAACCTGCGCTTCAACCGGCAGTGGGCCAACTGGGCGCATTCCCGCTACGCGGACGTTACGATAGACAACGACGGGACCAGGGAAGAATTCGCGGAAGCCGTCAAGAAATATTTAAAGGAGAAAATGAATCAATAGAGGAACAGTATGGAAAAGAAAAAAGGTTATTACAGAATAGTCACCGGAAAACCCGGACGCCCCAAACGCTACGCCACCAAGGAGGAGATCCCTCCCGAGCTTCTGGCCCTTTACCCCGCGGTCTACGTGGAGGACGAGGAGGAGAAGAAGACGGGGAAAAGCATAGACCTTAGTTCCGAGTTCGTGGAAGGCGCCCCCATCAAGGGCGAAAAGATCGCCGACGCGGCGGTGGAACGCCCGCCCGCGAAAAAGCGGGGACGCAAGCCCAAAGCCAAGGACAGCGTCCAGATCGTGCATCTTTACCAGGGACCCGACATGGAGTTCTCCGCGGGCGAGCCCATCAAGGGCGAGAGCCCCGAGGAGTTCGGCGTGGGCCGGCCTCTGCATCTTTGCATCAACGACGAGGCCATCCCGGAGGACAGCGGCCTGAAGGAAAAGATCGAAGCCTCCGAGGAACGGGAAGAAGAAGGCGGGGCTGAAGAGGCGGAAGAGGAAGACGATTCCGCGCCGTCCGCCGGGGGAGAGAGCGATCCCTCCCTCGAGGAAGCGGCGAAGATCCTGGGCGTCTGCGCCCAAATGGACGATAAGGACGACAACACCCTCGGGAAATACTACCTGACCCAGGAAGAAAACGGCGCCCGCCCGGGCCGCCGCCGCCACTCCCGCCGCCGGGGCAAAGGCTCCGAGACGGAGCAGGGCGCCGAGGAAACGGCTCAGGAAGAGTCCGCCGCCCCGGAAAAAAACGACGAGGGCCCGGAAACGCCCGCGGAATGCACGCCGGACGACGTGAGCGTCCAGAGCGACCTGGTGAACATTTCCTTCCTGCTGAAGCAGGACAACGAATTTTTAAGGAAAAGCGCCGAGGCCAACGGCGTCAGGCGCGTGGCTGAAATGCGCCGCTCCGACCTCATCTACGAGGTCATGCGCAGCGAATACGCCAAGCACGGCTTCCGCTTCGGGAAAGGCGTGCTGGACATCCCCAAGGGGAACAGCTACGGCTTCCTGCGCCGCAGCGAGCGCAACTACCTTATCTGCGACGACGACGTCTACGTCTCTCCCACCCAGATCCGGCGCTTCGGCCTTCAGAAAGGCGACACCATCTACGGCGTCTTCCGCCGGGCCAGGCTGACCGAGAAGAGCGGGGCCGTCATCAAGGTGGCCGCCGTCAACATGAATCCTCCCGAGAACAAAAGGACCGTCACGAAGTTTGACGACCTGGTCCCGCAGTTTTCCGCCGAGCGCTACCTGATGGAATACAGGCCGGACGTGGTCTCCACCCGCATCATGGACCTCATCTCGCCCATAGGCAAGGGCCAGCGCGGACTAATCGTGGCTCCCCCCAGGGCCGGAAAGACGCTGCTTCTCCGGGATATCGCCAACGCCATCTCCCACAACTATCCCAGCGTGGAGCTCATCATGCTGCTCATCGACGAGCGCCCCGA
>DBWD01000094.1 GCA_002308555.1 bacterium UBP3_UBA1247 | reverse complement strand
TCGGGCAGCTCCACCGGGCAGTCCGAGCCGTTGGAGACCGTCGCCCCCAGCCGCATGAGCGACTTCCAGCTGTAGCTGGTCTTCAAAAGATCAGAATGAAGAAGTTTCTTAACGATGTGGTTGTCGTAATCCAAAAAAATCGACTGGGCGTAAACGTGGAGACCGAGCCGGGCGAGCCTTTCCAGCTGGTCCGCCCTGGTCACCTGGCAGTGCACTACGCCGTGGCGGTGGTCGGGCCTGGGAGCGGCCTTAAGGGCGTCCTCGAAGGCCTCCAGGACTTCGTCCAGACACTTGTCCCCTATGGCGTGGACGGCGATCTGAAGGCCGCTTCCGTGGGCGTATCTTATGATCTCCTTCAGCGTTTCCGGAGGATAGAGGGAAAAACCGCGGTCAGCGCTTCCCAAATAAGGCAGGGACAAATGCGCCGTGGCGCTGCCCAGGGATCCGTCCCCCAGAAGCTTCAGGGGCCCCGTCTTGAAAAGCTCGCTACCCTTGCCAGTCACGCGGCCCGAGGAAACGAACTCTTTCACCGAATCCAGCGTCTCCAGGTTGCACTGCTCATAAACTCTTAGGGAAAGTTTTCCCTCCCGCTCCAGTTCGCGGTAACATTCGTCGATGACTTCCGTATTAACGTTTCTGAAAACGCAGTAGTCGTCGCTCTGGGCGCTGGTGATCCCGAAACTGTTGAGAACGGAGGAGGCCTTGAGGATCATCTTCTTCAGCTCTTCCCGGGAGGGAACGGGCAGCGCTCTTTTCACTATTTCTATGGCGTTGTCGTAAAAGCGGCCGTCCAGAACGCCCCCTTCCTCCCCTATGCGCCCGCCTTCCACGGGGAAGGCCTTTTCAACGCCTAAAATTTCGAGGGCCTTGGAATTCACGACGCACATGTGCCCGCAGACTCTCATGGCCGCGATGGGAATTTCCCTCGAGACCAGGTCCAGGTCCCGCCTGGATATCATGCGCTTTTCGCCTGCGAAAAGATCCTGGTTCCAGCCCCGTCCCACGAGCCAGCCCCGCTCTTTATTTGAGCGCGCGGAAAGGAAGTCTCCCAAGCATCGCAAAACTTCCTCCAGACTTTTCGTATGCTCGTGAAGAGGAGCCTCAAAAAGCGTCTTCCCAAGCCCCAGAAGATGCAGGTGCGAATCGTTGAAGCCCGCGCAGACAAAGGCCCCCGCCAGATCGACGCATTCGTCTCCCCTATCCATTAGGTTCACGAGCTCAGGGCCGCCGACTTTGGAAAATCTGCCCTCCTCCACCGTGAAAGCCGAGGCAAAGAGCCCTTGACCGCAATAGATCTTTCCGTTGTGATAGATGGTTTTCACGCGCCGCGAAAAATGTTAAAAAAAAGGGAAGAAGCTTGCCTTCTTCCCTCTTTTCTCAGCTGTTCTTGATGGTGGGTATCCACTCGGCTATTCGTTTCACGGCCTCCTCGATAACGTCCATGGAGGTGGCGAAGGAAAGCCTCAGGTGTCCTTCCCCGCCGAAGGCGCTGCCGGGCACTGTGGCCACGTAGGCGTCCTCCAGCAGCCGCATGGCCGCTTCCTGGGAGCTAAGCCCCCAGCCGGAAATGTTGGGGAAGACATAGAAGGTGCCCCTGGGGTTGGGACATTCCACTCCGGGCAGTTCGTTCAAGGCGGAGACGATGTATTTTCTCCTTTCGTCGAAGTTTTCCAGCATGCGCCTGACGCAGTCCTGGTCGTCGCGCAGCGCCACCACGCCGCCGTACTGGGCGAAGGTGGTCATGCCGGAGGTGGACTGGTCCTGGAGCCTCTTGATGGCGTCGCTGGCCTCCAGGGAGGGGCAGGCCACGTAGCCCAGGCGCCAGCCGGTCATGGAATAAGTCTTGGCGTATCCGTTGATCGTGAAGACGCGGTCGTACAGGTCGGGCAGCGCCGCGGCGAAGCTGACGTGCTTGAAGCCGTCGTAAACAAGGTGCTCGTAGATCTCGTCGGAAACCACCGCCACGTCGGGATGTTTCCTTAGGACGGCGCCGAGCGCCCTGATCTCCTCTTCGGAATAAGCCTGGCCGGTGGGGTTGGTGGGAGTGTTTATGATGAGCGCCCTGGTCTTGTCCGTGATGGCAGCCTCCAGCTGCTCGGGCTTCATGAGGAAGCGGTCCTCCTCTTTGGTCTGGACGAAAACAGGAACGCCGCCCGCCAGCGTCACGATCTCGGGATAGCTGACCCAGTAGGGCGCGGGGATGATCACTTCGTCGCCCGGGTCGAGCAGGATCTGGAACACGCAGTAGACGCTGTGCTTGGCGCCGGTGTTCACCACGATCTGCTGGGGCAGGTAATTCAGATGATTCTCCCTCTGGAACTTTTTCGCGATGACCTCCCTCAGGGGCAGAATGCCGTTGGTGGCCGCGTATTTCGTCTTGCCGGCTTTCAGGGCGTCGATGCAGGCGCGGCAGATGTGCTCGGGAGTCGGGAAGTCCGGCTCGCCCACCGCCATGGATATGACCTGGTACCCCTGGGCCTTCAGTTCGTTGGCCTTGTTGTTGATGGACAGGGTCGCTGAAGGTTTGACTGATCTGATTCTGGAACTAAGCTTCATTTCTAATCGATAAAAGTTGAAAAAACATCGGCTTCCAAATCGCCGGGCCCTTTGTCTTTAAAAGCCGTAAGACCGCGGGCCGCGATCATGCGCGCGTTGTCGGTGCAGAGCGGGAAAGGCGGGAAAAGTATCCTCATGTCCTTTCCCCTGGACTTTCCGCGATTTTTAAAAAGTTCTCTCAGGCGGTTGTTGGCGCTGACTCCCCCGCCCACCACTATGGTCCTGAGGCCCAGGTCCCGGGCCGCCGCCAGCGTCTTCTTGACGAGGACGTCCATTATAGCCTCCACGTAGTCGGCGGCTATGTTGTTCACGGCCTCCCGGGAGGCGGGCTTCGTTCTCTGGACGTGATAGAGCAGGGCCGTCTTTACGCCGGAGAAGCTGAAGTCGTAGGAGGGCTTCAGGTAGGAGCGCGGAAAGCGCCGGCCGTCGGGCGTTCCCCTCTGTCCGGCCTCCGCCGCCAGGGCCAGGTTAAGGCCCCCGGGCATAGGCAGCCCCAGGATCTTGGCGCCCTTGTCCAGCGCCTCGCCGGCGGCGTCGTCCCTGGTCCGGCCGATGATCTCGTAATCCTGGGAGGACTTCACGTGGGCAAGAAGCGTGTGGCCTCCCGAAATGACCAGGGCCAGGAAAGGATACTCCACTTCGTAAGCGGCGGTGGCCGCGAACATGTGGGCCTCGATGTGGTTCACGGGCACGAAAGGCTTTCCGGTTGAATAGGCCAGGCCTTTGGCGAAGGTCAGCCCCACTATCAGCGCGCCGGTCAGTCCCGGCCCGGCGGTGGCGGCTATGAGGTCCACGTCCGCGAGGCTCAGGTTCTCCTTCTCCAGCAGTTCCCTGGTTATGTTGGGAAGCGCCTCCAGATGGCTGCGGCTGGCCAGCTCCGGNNCCACGCCGCCGTAGGGGTCGTGGATCCGGTACTGGCGCGCGACTATCTCGGAAAAGGGTTCCTCCCGCCCCGGCCGGTAAAGGGCCACGGCGGTGTCGTCGCAGGAAGTCTCTATGCCTAAAACGATCACTTCAGGTCTTTCTTGGGTACTCTTACGATGTCGCGGACGAATTCCACGTAATAAACTTCGCACCACTTGTCCAGGACGTATTCGAATGAACGGACTTTCTGCCTGTCCGCCTCCGCCTCGCCTATCCTCAGGTCAAGGGCGTCTTCCTCGGAGTAATCGACCTCCGTCTTGAGATACTTGTGCAGCGCCGCCCAGTCGAGCTTGTAATTGTCCCGCAACCTGAGGTGCTTTTTCTGCCAGGTGTAGGTGACGTCGTCCCTGGTCTTGGTGGTCTTTTCCATCTGGGAAAGCAGGATGTCGCTTTTGGTGTATCCCAGATTCTGGATCGCGGTGTCGATCTCGTCCTGAGTGTTCTTGACGCGCTGGTCGAAGGTGGCCGCGCAGCCGGAGAGCAGGAGAACTGCCAAAAGAGCTAAGATCTTTTTCATGCTTTATTCCTTGGTGGCAAGTTGACATTTTAAAACGGTGACCGCGGCTTTCAGGGCGGCGTCGGGGACCCGCATGAGATCCTCCTCCTCTTCCTCCTTGCCTGCGGAGCCTTCGTTCAGTTTCTTGTAAAGCGCCTCGGATCTTTTCTGCCGATATCTCAGCATGGCCGTTTCCTCCTCACGGTCCGGCCTGATCTCGATGTCGGGGACGAGTCCCTTCTTGTGGATGCACTCCCCGTCCGGCGTGTAGTAATAGGCGATGGTCAGCTTCATGCCGAAGCCGTTGGTGCCCACGTTGGCCACGTTCTGCACCGAGCCCTTGCCGAAGGTCTTGGAACCTATCAGCACGGCCCCGCGGTTGTGCTTCAGGGCGCCGCACAAAATTTCGGAGGCGCTGGCGGTGGCCTTGTTGACCAGCAGCGCCACGGGCAGCTCTCCGTAAAGGGGCTCCTTCCTGGACAGGAACTTGTGCTCCGGCACGGCCCGGCCGGACATGGAGACCACCAGCGAGCCCTTGGGGACGAAAAGTTCCGCGGCCTGCCAGGCGGCGTCCAGAAGCCCGCCGCCGTTGTTGCGCAGGTCTATCACCAGTCCCCGCATGCCTTCCTTGGAAAGCCTTTCCAATTCCTTCGCCAGGTTGGCCGCCATGTTCTTGTCGAAGGTCGTCACCCTCGCGTAGGCTATGCCTTTTTCCTTGTCCAGGAAACGCGCCTCCGGCACGCTGTTGACGTTGATGATCTCCCGAAGCATGACGAACTCTTTTTCCTGCTTCAGATTCTCCTCGGTCCTCGCGACCGTCACCGTCACCGCCGTCCCGGCCTCGCCCCGCATGAGCCTGGTGATGCCCATGAGATCGGAATGGGTGACGTCCTCGCCGTTGATCTTGAGAAGCTGGTCGAAGGGCATGAGCCCGGCCCGGAAGGCCGGCGTGCCCTCGATGGGGGCCATGATGGTGGCGCCGCCCTTGGGCTCCGCGGTCACTTCCACGCCGATGCCGCCGAAACTGCCCTTGGTGCCGGAATTGAGTATCTCGTAATCCTTGGGGGAGAAAAATTCGCTGAAGGGATCCAGGGAGGAGATCATGCCGTTCAGGGCGTTGCGCATCAACTCTTCCCGGGAGACTTCCTCCACGTAGTTGCCCTCCGCCGCCAGCATGACGTAGAGGCTCATGGAGAGCCACTCGTTAAGGTCTTTCTGGGAAAAAGCCTTGTGGTAGGCGTTGGAAGGGATGAGTATCGTCTTGGGATCCGCGTTGGGCAGGTTGGTGATGGCGATCCTTCTGATCTCGGCCGCGGGAGCGCTTTCCACCGTTTCCGGCGAAGAGGAGGCGCAGCCAATGAAAAGCGCCGCCGACCCCAGGAGGGCCGCCGTCAAAACAAGCGCCTGCTCACAGTTTTTCCCAGTATAGAGTTTCATAAAAACCAAATGGATATTCTACCACAATTCCACTTTTATTATTTGCCAAGCAGTCCCAGGTACCATTTGACCAGCGCGTTTCCACAGAAATAGGCGATGAGAGCCGCGGCCGCCAGATAGGGCCCGAAGGGGATCTCCACCTTCTTTTCCTTGGCCAGGGCCTTGGTCGCCAGGCCGCCGAAACAGCCGATGATGGAGGCCAGGAATATGGTCAGGAGGATCCGCGGCCAGTTCAGGAAAGGCGCCAGCATGAACATCAGGTGCACATCCCCCAGCCCCAGGGCCTCCCTTTTGAAGATCCAGCCGCCGGCGATCCGGACAAGCCACAGAAGCCCGCCGCCCAGAAGCGCCGCCAGGAAAAGCTCCACCAGGAGCGTCAGGCGGTCCGGGACGCCGTAGAGAAGCGGCTGGGCGAAGACCAGCGCCAGGCCCAGGATGAAAGTCGTCAGGGTGATCTCGTAAGGAATGATCATCTCCCTGGCGTCGATGACCGTGATGGCCAGCAGCGAGCAGAAAAGAAGAACGTCCCTCAGGTAAGCCAGGAAATAAGGCAGCAGCGGCCCGTAGGCGATGTAATCCGTGGGCCAGAAGGGAACCTTGCCCCAGAAACGGAAATAACACAGCGCCGTGAAGACCAGGCCGGTCAACAGTTCTATCACGAAATACTGGACGCTGAAGGGCGCGCCGCACTCCGCGCACTTTCCCCTCAGGACCAGATAGCTGACGCAGGGAATATTGTTATACCACCGGATGGGCTTCCCGCAGGAAAAGCAGTGGGAGGAGCGCCGCCAGAGCGACTCGTCCTTCGGCAGCCTCAGGATGACCACGTTGAGGAAAGAGCCGACGCAGGCTCCGAAAAGGAACGCGAAAACAAGGAAAACTACCATTCTGCCTCTCCCCTTTTCAAAGCGTTAAAAAGTTCTCTCGTCCAGGGCCGCGCCCCGGGAAGTTCCAGGGAAAGCCGCAGGACCTCGTCCCCTTCCCCCAGGGCCGCCTCCTGGGAGATCCTCCATCCCGGCAGGAAAGCGACCGCCTCCCCGAGAGTCAGGAGCGGGACCGCCTCCCTCAGGAAGCGCGGGACTTTGGCGTCGGTGAAAAGATCGCCTATCTTCTTCCCTCCCCCGTTCACAGGCCTGTAGCGCAGCCCGGGAACGAAGGAGGCCGGAGCGAGCTCCCCTTTCCGCGCGAACTGCGCGAAAGTTATCTTCTCCCCTTTCGCCCAGCGGGTCCAGCCTTCCCCGCCGTCGGAATAGCCCTCGCCCCTCGCGGCGGCGGGCTCAGCCTTCATCCGGGAACGCAGTAGCTCCTTGAGCGGGAAACTCTCGTTGTAAAAGACGATCTTGTCTTCCAGCAAGAGCCAGCGCCAGGCTCCCGGCGGAGGGGAAGCCGGCTCGCTTCCTTTTTCCAGGAAAGCCAGCACGCCCTCCAATGTTTTGAAATCCCAGTTCCCTTCCTCACCCGCCAAAATACGCAGCGTTTCGCGCCGCAGGGCCCTTTCCAAGCCGAGGAAGGGTTCCCTTGCCAGGACGACGCCGAAGGCGGCCAAAAGGGCCTCCCTGCTCAAAAATCCCTCGGCCTCGGCGCGCAGCAGGTCCAGCGTGTCCTCAAGCTGCCGCGAAGTGTTCCTGAGCCGCAGGGGAAGCTCTTCGCCGAAGCGCTCCTTCAGCAAGGGCATTATTTCTTTCCTGAGCCAGTTCCTGGTGTAAGCCGTGTCCCCGTTGGTGGAATCCTCGCGGAAAGCCAGGCCGCGCGCCAGGCAGTATTCCCGTGTCTCCCGGCCGGGCACTTCCAGAAGCGGGCGAAGGATCAGAAGTTCGGAAGAACACTCCGGAAACAGGCTTTTCATTTTCACGCTTTTTCTCTGGCCTACCAAGCCGGCGGCCCCGCTGCCCCTGAAGAGATGCATCAGGAAGGTCTCCGCCGCGTCGTCGGCGTGATGGCCGAGGGCGACTTTGTTGCAGCCCGCGGCGCGGGCCGCCCGGTTCAGAGCGCCCCGGCGCATGTTCGCGCACAGGGAGCAGGGATTCTTTTCGTTTCGCCGGTCGAAGACGATCTCCCGGATGTCGGTGGGGAC
>DBWD01000136.1 GCA_002308555.1 bacterium UBP3_UBA1247 | reverse complement strand
AAGATCTCCAAAGAGATCACCATCGCGGCCAAGGACGGCGGCGGCGATCCCAACATGAACCCCAGGCTCCGCACGGCCATTCTGGCGGCCAAAGCCGTCAACATGCCCCAGGACAACGTGACCCGCGCCATCAAGAAAGGCACGGGCGAACTGCCCGGCGTGAGCTACGAGGAGATCATCTACGAAGGCTACGCCGGTCCCGTGGGCCTCATCATCGAAGTCCTGACCGACAACAAGAACCGCGCGGCCGCGGAAGTCCGCACCACCCTCGACAAGAGGGGCGGCTCCCTGGCCAGCAACGGCGCCGTGGCCTGGCAGTTCAACAAGAAAGGCGTCATCCGCGTGCCTCTCAGCAAGGCCACGGAAGACGATCTCTTCCTTCTGGTCTCCGACGCCGGCGCCGAGGACATGACCAGCGACGAGGAGAACTACGAGATCATCTGCGGCATCTCCGAATTCGAGGCCGTCAAGAAGGCCCTGGAAGACGCCAAGATCGACTACATCGAGGCTAACCTGGAGCAGATCCCGGCCTCCACCGTGGACGTCACCGACGTCAAGACCGCCAAAATGGTCTTGGGCCTCATCGACGCCCTGGACGAGCTGGACGACGTGCAGAACGTCTACGCCAACTTCAAGATGGAAGACAGCATCATGGAGCAGGCCACGGAAGAATGACCAACGAAGCGTCTTCCAAAGCGCGGCCCGTCACGCATTACAGGAACGTCATATACCTGTACTGCGACGGCGCCTGCAAAGGCAATCCCGGACCCGGTGGGTGCGGGATTGTCCTTATATACAACGGTTACCGCAAGAATTTCGGCGTCTATCTGGGGGACAACGTCACCAACAATATCGCCGAGCTGGAAGCGCTGCGCTACGGACTCTCCGCCATCAAGGACAAAAGCAGGCCCGTGGTCATCTGCTCGGACAGCAGCTACGTCATAGGGCTTCTGAGCAAAGGCTGGAAGGCCAAGAGCAACGTGGAGCTGGTGGAGGCGCTCAGGGAGTACATCAAGGAATTCCCCAAACTTTCCTTCCTGCAGGTCCCCGGCCACGCCAGGATCCCCGAGAACGAGGACGCGGACAAGATCGCCAGTTTCGAGGCCAAGAACAGGCTGGAGGAGGGCCTCCTCAAGGAAGTGGAAGTGCCCCACGGCGAAAAGATAAACAAAACTAAGAAAGCCCGCCCCTCGGGAAAGCAGTCCGCCTACAAGGACCCCTATTACGACGACAGGGGAGCCAAGGAGCTGGAGGATCCCCAAAGCGAGGAGATAAGAAAACTGGTGGAGGAAGAGATGGCCTACGAGGAATTTGAGGAAGCGGAGAAAAAACGGCGCTTCAACGAATGGGGCATAGAGGAGGAGATATGAGAAAGGCGGCATAAGCCGCCTTTTTTCAATGCCGTTTATTTGCCTTCGTAGAGCCGGAAGGTCTTCTCCACCATCTCATCGGCGCCGAATTCCTCCAGCACCCTCCGGCGGCCCGCTTCCCCAAGCCGGGATCTAAGCTCCGCGTCCCCGTGAAGGCGCCTCATGGCCCCGGAAAGGGCCCCGGCGTCGCCGGGGGGCACAACTATGCCGGTGGCGCCGTCAACGTTGACGTAGGGGACGCCGGAGGGCAGGTCGGTGCTCACCACGGCCTTGCCGGCCAGGAAGGCCTCCAGCTGCACGATCCCGAAAGCCTCGCTGCGCTGGGTGGAGGGCAGGACGAAGAATTCGCAGCCCCGGTAGGCCGCCAGAAGTTTTTCCTGGGAAACGTGTCCGGGAAAGAAGACGCGGCCGCCCAGCCCAAGGGAGGCGGCCTGCTTTTCAAGCTTTTTGAGAAGCGGGCCCGCGCCAATGACGACCAGGTTCAGCCCGGGGACGCCGGCCATGGCTTCCACAAGCACGTCGAAGCCCTTGTAGTAGACCAGCTGGCCCACCGAAAGGGCGCAGGGAGAGTACTTGTCCGTGAACTCCGCCAGGGCTTCCGGCGAGGGCTCGGGATAGTCCGCGCTTTTCAGCCCGTAATGGATCACGGCCAGCTTTTCCTCCGGCAGTTTGGAAAGGAAAGGGGAATACTTGATGTGGTTGGGCGTGGCGACGATGATCTTCTCAGCGCTTTCGAGAGTCGCCCTGTGGAAGGGAGCGTAGAATTTCAGGAGGAATTTCTGCCTGATGATGTCGGAATGGAAGCTTACGAAAAGCCTGCCCGGGCGTCCGGCCAGCTTCCAGGCGGTCTCCGCCCAGGGGTTGGGCAGGTGGATGTGGACGATGTCCGGCTTCAGTTCCTTCAGTTTGCCGGGAAGGGAAAAAAGAAAATCCGTGCCGGCCAGCTTGAAAGCTCTTTTAAGACGGATGACCCGGACGCCGTTTACAGTTTCCTCCACAGTCCCGCGGTCTTCGTTGCTGACGACGACGGTCAGCTCGCAGCGGGAATCGAGGCCTTCCGCAAGAGTCTTAAGGTAGGTCTCGATGCCCCGCTGGTAGGGCCAGTAATATTTTCCGATGTGAACTACGCGCATATATAAAAAAGCCCCTGGAAGGGGCTTTTTTTTACGGATTCGAAAAATGGCGTCAGAAAGTGATCTGGGAGATGGCGTTGTGGAACGTCGCGCCCTTCAGAAGCTTTCTTCTGAGATACTCCCTCACGTCAGGAGTGGCCCAGGCGTAGGTGGAGGTGGCGGTGGACTGGATGTTCTGCTCGCTGATCCTGCGGTTGGCCTTCAGGTCGTAAACGAAAACGCTGACGTCCACGTTGCCCTCGATGGTCGACCACTCGATGAAGTTGGAGTTGGCGCCCAGGCCCCTGGCGTAGCAGTTGTTGATGTGGTAGACAAGCAGATAGTCGTAGTTGAATTCATCCGCTTCCGAGCGGTCCTTGACCTGGACGACGCGCTTGAAGATGCTGTAGCCTCTGAGGCGGTTGAAGATCGCCTCGGCGAAAGCCTCGTTGGCGCTGTCCTGGAAGACCTGGCCGTCGTCGTTGACATAGGGATGGTCGAGCACGGTCACCTCGCCGCTGCCGTAGCACCAGCGGGGCCACCACCAGCGGTGATAAGTTTCCGCCAGGGTCTCGTAGTTGTCCTCGGGTTCCCCGTAGGCCATGATGCAAAGAGTCTTGTTCTCAAAGGAGCCGTTGTTCAGCGCCAGGGGCTGGGGATAGGTGACCTTGTTGGTGGCGCAGCCGAAAAGCGCGAAGGAAAAAGCGGCCAGCAGAATTGTGTCAAGAGTAAATTTGCGCATATTCATGATCTCCTTAGTCGATGGTGGGGAAGTCGGGAAGATTGCGAAGCATTTCGGACTCGCTCTGCGGGGCGGCGCCGGGCAGGTTCTGCACGGGGGCCACGTCGAGGCCGGTGCTGCCGCCGCGCTCGTACTGCGGAACGGGCACGGTGCCGCTCTGGGGCGGGGGCAGGACGGATTCCACGATGTTGTTCACCGTGGCGTCAAGCTGCGCGTTCTGATCGAGGCTCGGCAGGTCGGTGGGAATGAGCGTGATGACCACGCGGCGGTTCAGCCTCTGGCCGTCCGCGGTGGCGTTGCTGGCCACGGGGCGGTTGGCGGAATAGCCGGAGATGGCCATGCGTTTCGGATCAACGCCGCCTTCCTTTTCCAGGAAGTGCAGCACGGCCAGGCTGCGGGCCGCGGAAAGCTCCCAGTTGGACATGAAGTTGGAGCCTTCCGCCAGCTCGTTGTTGTCCGTGTGGCCCTCGATGGCCACCAGATAGTTGGGATATTCGCTGTTGACCACGCGGCCGACTTCCTCAAGCACGGGATAGACCGCTTCCCTGAGCTGGGCGCGGCCCTCGTCGAAGAGGACTTCCGAGAGCATGGTGATCTGGGTGGTGCCTTCCTTGGTGGTCTCGACCTGGACGTAGCGTCCGTCCGCCTGGATGGAGTTGGCCAGCACGTAGCTCTTGGCCACGATCTCCTCGTAGCGGGCGGCCATCATCTTGGTGCGGGCTTCCATTTTGGCAAGCTGCTTTTCGTATTTGGCCACCACCTTGTTGGAGACTCTGGCTTCGCCGCTGTACTTGTCGACGTCCGCGTAGTCTTCCAGCATGCGGGCCCTGTGGATCTCGTAGGCCTCGCCGGCGATGGCTCCGGTCAGAAGACCGGCGCCCGCACCCGCGCCCGCGCCGATGGCAACGCCCACGCCGCCTCCGGCTGCGCCGATGCCGGCGCCCGCTCCGGCGCCGATTAAACCGCCTATCAAGCCGCCCCGCTGCATGGCGGAGCAGCCGCTAAGGCACAGTGCTAAGAGTATTAGAGATGAGAGCAGGGGAGTTCTTTTCATTCCGAGACCTCGCTTATGCTTTGCTTTTGCGGTTCCTGGTCCTCCTGCTGTTTCGGGCCTTTCAGCAGTCCGAAGAGGGCGAAGAAGCCTATCAGCAGGATCAGAAACGCTATGGTTAGGATGTTGAAATATTTGTCGATGAAAGTTTTTATCTTTTCGCCGAAGATCCTTATCAAGCCGGCCACCAGGAAAAACCGGGCCGAGCGGCTGACGGCGGAGGCAACGATAAACGGCAGGAAAGCCATGCTGAAGACGCCTGAGGCGATGGTGAAGATCTTGTAGGG
>DBWD01000122.1 GCA_002308555.1 bacterium UBP3_UBA1247 | reverse complement strand
GAAGGCAGCCGCCTCACCCTAGTCGGCGACAAGCTCTACCTCCTCGGCGCCTCCAACATCCACATGCCGCTGAGGGTAAAAACGCTGAAAACATACTGACAGCCGATCCAAGGGAAAACAAAAAGGCCGCGGGAGACCGCGGCCTTTTTGTCAGGGCGAAAAAAACGGGCCGCGCGTCGCGCGGCCCGTTAACCTTTAACCAACAACCAACAGAGTGAAAACTTATTTTAGAAGCCGGCCACCGAGTGGACAGTGTAAGTACTGTAGCATCCGGGGATGCGGCGATATTTGCAGCGGGGACAGAAGCGATTAAAAGGGCTGACCGACTTAAAGGTATGTCCGCACTTCAGGCATTTCTTTTGGGTGTGTACTTGACGAGCTTTCATGGTGATTCCTCCTTTTAGATCATATTAATCAGTCGATTTGATCACTGCCATTATTAAGCAAATACCGTGCCAAAACCATTAAACAAGCGTAAAACAGTAATTTAACAAAAACGCTGGTCCGGCGAAACGGGCAAAAAAAGCACGCCTCCCGGGGGCGTTTGGGCAAAACTTTTCCTTCTCCGCCCCAAAAAAGACCCGCCGAAGCGCGAAATCGCGCTTCGGCGGGGTCGGGCCGCGGGGAGAACGCCCCGGCTCAGGCTTTGGCCGGTTCCGGCAGCGGCAAGAGGGCGGTCTCGAAAACGAACTCGCCGTCCTTGACTTTGACCAGGACGGAGCAGTTTTCCGGGATGACCTGGCTCAGAATGGCTTCGGCCAGCTTGTCTTCCAGCTCGCTTTCCACCACCCGCCTGATCTGGCGGGAGCCGTAGCGGGTCGTGTCCGCCTTATCCCTGAGCTTGGCTTTGGCGGCCGGCGTGACCTTCAGGAGAATGTTCTTCCGCTGAAGCCGCTCGGCCACTTTTTCTATCTCCAGGTCGGCGATGCGCAGAAGCTCTTCCTTTTTCAGGGGGCGGAAGATGAGGATGTCGTCCAGGCGGTTGATGAACTCCGGACGCAGCGTCTTGCGGGCTTTTTCCATGAGCCGCTTCTTCAGTTCCTGGTAGCTGCCGGCGCTGTCCCCGGCGCCGAAGCCCAGGGTGTTGCCTTCCTGGAATTCCTTGGCCCCCAGGTTGGAGGTCAGGATGATGACGGTGTTGCGGAAGTCCACCTGGCGGCCGAGACTGTCGGTCATGCGGCCGTTCTCCATGATCTGCAGCAGCGTGTGCAGCACGTCCGGATGGGCTTTTTCGATCTCGTCGAGCAGTATCACCGAGAAGGGATGGTTGCGGACCTTTTCCGTCAGCTGACCGCCGTCCTCGTGGCCCACGTAGCCCGGAGGCGAGCCGAAGAGACGGGAGACGTTGAATTTCTCCATGTATTCGCTCATGTCCAGGACTATGAGGGAGTCCTCGTTGTTGAAGAGGAACTTGGCCAGGGCGTGGGCCAGAAGCGTCTTGCCGACGCCCGTGGGGCCCAGGGCCAGGAAAGAGCCGATGGGGCGCTTGGGATCGCGCAGATCCGCCCGGGCCCTTCTGATGGCGTTGGCCAGGGCCAGCACCGCGTCGTACTGGCCGACGATGGTCTTGTGCAGCTCCGCTTCCATGCGCTGCAGTTTCTGGCGCTCCTCTTCCTCGAGATTCTCCACCGGGATGTTGGACCAGCCGGAAATGACCACCGCCACATCGTGGGGAGTGACCGGCATGACGTCCTCGGACTTCAGCTCCAGACGGCGCAGCTGCGCCATGGCGCCCGCCTCGTCCAGAACGTCGATGGCTTTGTCCGGGAAATAGCGGTCGTTGATATAGCGGGCGCTCAAACGCACGATGTAGCGGAGCGTCTCCTCGCTGTAGAAGACCTGGTGGAATTTCTCGTAACGCTCCTTTATGCCCTTCAGGATCTCCACGGTCTCGTTTTCCGTGGGCGGCTCCACCTTGACGGGCTGGAAGCGTCTTTCCAAAGCGGAATCCTTCTCCACGTAGCGGCGGTATTCCTCCCTGGTGGTGGCGCCGATAACGTTGATCTCGCCGCGGGAAAGGGCGGGTTTCAGCATGTTGGCGATGTCGTTGGAGGAGTCCTTGACGGCGCCGGCGCCAAGGATGGTGTGCATCTCGTCGATGAAGACGATGGTCTTGCCGTCGGCTTTCAGGGCGTCCAGCAGCTGGATGACTTTTTCCTCGAACTGGCCCCGGAAGGACGTGCCCGCCAGCAGGCGGGAAAGATCCAGGGCGAAAACTCTTTTGCCGCGCAGCGGCTCAGGCACGCGGTCCTCCACGATGCGGCGGGCCAGCCCTTCCACGATGGCGGTCTTGCCCACGCCGGCCTCGCCCAGCAGCACAGGATTGTTCTTCTGCCTGCGGCAGAGGATGACGGAAAGCCTGTCGATCTCTTTCTCGCGGCCCACCAGGGGGTCGAACTTGTCCGCCCTGGCCAGCGCCGTGAGATCCACGCCGAAGCGCTCCAGGACCTTTTCCGGAGTTTCCTCTTCAGGCTCGAACCCGGGATCTTCCGGATTGTCCTTGTCCATGCCGGGAGGCAGCAGGCCGCGCTTGCGCAGTTCCCGGAAATACCTGGCGTCCTGGGGCGGGATCTTCTTCAGATCCAGGGGAATGAATTCCACCCGGATGCGGGGCTGGCGGTCGTCCTCCGGCCTCAGGTCGGTGCCGAACCTTTCCTCGATCTCTTTCTGGACCTTTTCCTCGGTAATGCCGCAGCTGTCCAGGAAGTCGAAGGAAAGCGAGGTCCCTTCGTGCAGCAGGCCCAAAAGCAGATGCAGGTCGTAAATGCGCTTATGGCCGTGCAGCTTGACGAACTGTCCGGCGTAGGTGAGGGCGTTCCTGGTCTGGACGGACAATATGGGCTCGCCCATGACCTGCTCGCCGTCGTTCTCCGTATACTTGCCGGCTATGGCGAAGCGCAGCTTGTCTATGGAGACGTTGTATTTGACAAAAAGCTCCCAGACAGGACCGTTGGGAAGTTCCATCAGTCCCAAAAGCAGATGCTCTGGCTCAACCAGGCAGTGGTTGCAGCTCAAAGCCTCTTTTTTCGCGTTGGCTATGGCCTGCTGGGCGCGGGGAGTAAAATTATTATAAAGCATAGATCGTTTTCAAAGGGTTACTGTTCCTGAGGAGCCTCGTATCTTTTCAGCTCTTCGGAGAGGAATTTTTTCCATTCCTCGATCTCTTTCCCGACCATTTCGGGATTGGTGCTGCCGATGGTCTTCTTGGCTTCCACGGAATGTTTGGCGGAATTGATGCCCAGGATGCCCTGGTCCATCAGGGGCGAGATCCTCATCAGCTCCTCCGCGTCCAGTTCCGTAAGCCCGCAGCCTTTGTTCACGGCCAGGGCCACCGCCCGGCCCACGCAGCCGTGGGCTTCCCTGAAGGGCATGCCTTTCCTGACCAGATAGTCCGTCCAGTCCGTGGCCAAAAGGAAGGAATCCTTCACCGCGGCGGCGCAGTTGTCCCGCTTGAAAGTCACGGTGGGCAGCATGGCCGCCAGGATCTGCAAGGAAGAGAAAAGGGTCTGTTCCGCGTCGAAGAGGGGCTCCTTGTCCTCCTGCAGGTCGCGGTCGTAAGCCAGCGGCAGGCCTTTCGTGACCGTCAGCAGCGCCACCAGGTCGCCGTAGACGCGGCCGGTCTTGCCTCTCACCAGCTCAAGGATATCCGGGTTCTTCTTCTGCGGCATCAGGGAGCTGCCGGTGCAGAAGCGGTCGGCGATGTCGATGAAGGAGAAGGGCTGGGACATCCAGAGGATCAGGTCCTCGGCCATCCTGGAAAGGTGCATGGCGCAGACGGCGCAGGCGCTCAGGAATTCCAGCAGGCAGTCCCTGTCTCCCACGGCGTCCATCGAGTTGTGCGCCACGGAATGGAAGCTCAGCTTGTCCGCCACCAGCTCCCTGTCCAGCGGCAGCCCGCTGCCCGCCAGCGCCCCGGCGCCCAAAGGCATGCTTCTAAGTATCCTTCCGAACTGGTCGCTGAAGCGGCCGTAGTCCCTGTCCAGCATCTCCACGTAAGCCAGCAGATGATGTGAAGCCAGGACCGGCATGGCGTACTGCAGGTGCGTGAAGCCCGGGATGATAACGTCCTGGTTCTTGTCCGCCAGCGCCACCAGGGCGCTCTGCAGGTTCCTGATGTAGACCTGGGCGCAGGAAACGGAATAGCACAGGTAGAGCCTCTCGTCCAGGGCGATCTGGTCGTTGCGGCTTCTTCCCGTGTGCAGTTTGCCCGCCGGCGTCCCGATCTTTTCCTTCAGGGCGGACTCTATGTTCATGTGCACGTCTTCTTTCTTGGGATCGAAGACGAAGGTTCCCTTGTCGATCTCTTCGGCGATCTCGTCGAGGCCCTTGTCGATGGCCTGCCATTCCTCCTCCGTCAAAAGCTTCTGGGCCTTCAGCATGGCGGCGTGGGCCTTGGAGCCCTGGATATCGAAATGCGCCAGCAGCTGGTCGTAGGAAACGGACTGGGTGAAAGCTTCCATCAAAGGGTCGGCAGCGTCCTGAAAACGGCCGCCCCACAGTTTCTCGTTTTTCTTTTCAGACATAAATAAACTCCTAGTAAAAAGATTATAGCAAATCAGAGGCGTAAAATCACAACAACGGAAAGACAAAAGTATGCTAAAATAAACCAACTAGATAAAATATGGAGCCAGTTATGAAAAACTCCCTCAAGCCCGTCGTCCTGCTTTTCGCGCTTGTTTTCGCCGTGGTTTTCGCCTTCGCGGAGGCGGAAGCGGAAAGATTTACCAAGGACACGGACGTTTGGATGAAGAGGCTCGCGGAAATAAAGATCGAATGGGTCAATTCGCACACGGACGGGGAGGCGTTTCGTTTCTCAAAGGAAGGCCTGACCAATGAGCTGGAAAGAACAGAAAAACTTCTGGCGGAATTTGAAGAAAATTTTCGCGTCAAGGATCCGGAAACGGCGGTAAAACGCTGGATGGCCTTTGAAAGGGCACACGGCGTATGTCAGCGCCTGGGCGATCCGGTCTACAAACAACTTTTTGAGGAAGCGACTTTTCCGGACATGACTGAGAAAGAAGCGGCAGATCTTAAGAAGGGGCTTTCCAGATTTTATGCCCTAAAAGATTATTTTTTGAAATATGTCAGGGAAGAGGAGCCGTTCGAGGAAAAAGAATTCTACAAGGCGCTGGCCGAAACAGAACTAAAAGCGGAGCAAGAGAAAAACTATCATTCGCACATGACAGTTCTGAGCGTTATGAAAATGTTTGGCCCTCCGGCGGCGCCTTTAAATTTCACGGAGAGAAAGGCGGAAGAATGGAAAAGCCTGGAACAAAAATACGCGGGCGAGGCAGATTCCTTGAAAGATTATCCCACATGGTGGAAAGCGTTTTGGACAAGATACGGCCGCGAAGCTAAATCTTTTGGCCGTCTGCGTGAGTTTAAGGAAGGGCTTGCGCTCGCGATAGAAAAAAGCCCGGATTACTTTTTCCCTGTCGGCGTTTATTGCGAGGCCTTGGAGAATGAAGGAAAAAGCGAGGAAGCCCGGGAGTTTTTGAAAAAACATTATCCCGAAGACAAACTCTTGCTTCGCCCTGGCGACCTCAAGGATTACGTGAAGCTTTTTAGAATGTACGGGTGGAACATCGACGAAAAAGCCTTGGTGAAAAATATTTTCGGCTTATGGCTGGATAAGGATCTGGAAAAATTGGCGGAAGGCAATCAGTATCTCTGGGAACGGTTGTGGACAAAAGACTACAGAGAATTGAGAAAGGAAGTCAGGGCCAGGCTTATGGCGCTTTCAACCCCTTCTGTATCCGTTTTGAAAAGGGTGGAGGAGATAACTTCGGAACAGGATTTTGAAGCGTGGCTTAAGAAAATGCCAGACATAAAAACCAATCAGATCCAAAGAGACGCCGGACGTTCAAAATATGCAAGGGAGCGGATAAGGGAAAGGGCCGAAGAGGAAGATGATTACGATGATTTCATGTATTTTTACGGCACAGGCGAAAGCGCGAACCGAAATGTAGACCTTGCGAAATATCAATTTTGCCAGGAAGAGTTGGAAAAGGAAAAAGACCCGAAACTGGACGCGCTGGACACCGCGAACGCGAAGAAAATAAGATACGATGTTTTCGATCCTATGGATCCTTTGAACCTTTACTTAATAATTGGCCCAAAAGATTGGGAATTCCGCAAAGCCTATACGAAAAAGAAGTTTAAAAAATGGGCGGAAAAAAGAAAGGTTAAGTGATCATCCTTTTTCCAGGGATTTCACTTTTTCCCAGTAGGCGTCGAGGGTGGGGAGGTCCTGGTCGCGCATGACGAGGCCGTCCTTTTGGAGAAGCTCCTCCATCTTTTTGAAGCGGGCGATGAATTTGCGGTTGGCTCTTCTTAGGGCTTGCTCGGCGTTTACGTCCATGAAGCGGGAGAGGTTGACCAGGGCGAATAAGAGGTCGCCGAATTCTTCCTCAATGTGGTCCTTGTCGTTCTCTGATCGGGCTTCCTTGAGTTCCCTGAACTCTTCCTCGCACTTGTCGAAGACCGGTTCTATCTCGGTCCAGTCGAAGTT
>DBWD01000050.1:10472-10608 GCA_002308555.1 bacterium UBP3_UBA1247 | reverse complement strand
TAGTCCACGATCTCCATGATGTCGCCTACTTCAGGAGAGTCCAGGACCAGGGCGTGGGTCATGGCTTTCACTTTAAGAACAGCGGTCGAGTCGTCCCCTTCCACGGGAATCATCGTGTAATAGAAGTTGTGCAGAT
>DBWD01000050.1:0-10419 GCA_002308555.1 bacterium UBP3_UBA1247 | reverse complement strand
CCGGAGCAGTTCGTGAAGTGCGTGGCATCCGTGTTCGTGCTGAGTTTCTTGCCGGGCAGCGGCACCACTCTCAGGCCCTGCATGAAAACGTTCCTGGTCTTGTTGCCGACGATGCCCATGCCGGGTTGGCAGAAGATAGTCACGTCCTTCAGGGTTATGTCCTCGCACTCGTTCATGAGGATGGCCGGGCGGAAGTGCAGGGAGTGGTTGAAGATCACGATGAAGCCCTTGTAGCGCTCCGGGATCTGGCTGTGCACGCGGAAGGTGCCGTCGGACAAGACTTCGTTGTTCCTTTGGTAATAATCCTGGTTGGGTTCCAGGCGTTCCCTGACGGGATCCCAATAGGAGATCCTTGAGAGCGCGGCGCCCTCGGTCAGCGGAGTGTCCTCGTCCAGCTTAACGTCGTAGTAGTCTTTCTCGACTTTCGTTATGACGCCCTGGGAAAACGGCAGCCTTTTGTACGAAATGTTCAGGCCTTCCAGGCAGACGTTCTTCGAGCCTTCCAAGGTCACGGGCTCCATGAAGCCTTCGCAGAGGATCGTGGCGCCCTTGGCTGTCACCTTGACGTTCTTAAGGTTGCGCATGTCCAGCCCGGTGACGTAGGGGAAATAGAACTGGAAGATGGTGCCCTCGTCCTGGCTCTTGTCCTTCAAAGACATGACGGCGTCGCGAAGCTTTATGGCCTCGGGGTCGCTGATGAGATAGACGCCCGGGTCGATCACGAGTTCGCAGTTCCCTTTCGCCCTGCAGGCGTCCAAGGCCGCTTTGAAAGCGTCTTTCGCGTTGACGCTGCCGTCTTTCACGGCGCCGTAATCGCTGAGTTTTATTTGTGCAAGAGGCATATTTTTTCCTTTTGATTTAAGGTTGGTTTTCGCGAACATGTTGGAGGAGCAGCCCAGCGCGAGGAAGGCCAGGGAGAGCAGGAAAATTTTTTTCATAGGGGTTTTCAAAGTCGGATTAACGATTGTTTGCTTCTATTATAACAAAGGACGGGACCTTGCCGCCATTCCATATTAAAACAGAGTAATGATATAATTAAGGAAATGAACGAACCATTAAAGGATTTGGGATTCTGGTCTTCCTACCCTTCTCTGTACGAGAAAGCCGCCAGGATCCAGAAAGAATGCTTCCCCTATTCCCCCGAGGAGAGGGGGGCGCTTTTTTACGCCCTGGAAGTCTGCGGCGAGGTTGGAGAACTCCTGAACGTCTGCAAAAAGATCATAAGGACGAAGGATCCCGGCAAGCTTGACGCGCTTTTGAAAAACGCCCTTCCAGAGGAGGCCGCCGACTGCGCCATCGCCCTGACCATGCTGGCCCAGTCCCTGGGCGGCGAACCCGGGAGGCCCGCCCTTGACGGCCCCTTGCCGGAGGATCTGCATCCCCTGCTGATAGCCCTTTCCCGCAAGGCCTCTTCGCTTTACGCCGCGGCCTGGGAGAACGCGCTCTCTTCCGAGGACATCGCCCTGACTCTCGATTTGCTTTTCAAGCTTTCGCAAAAATTCACCTGCGATCTTGCCGCCGCCGTCAGCGCCAAACTGGACAAGATCGCCCAAAGAGCGCTGGAAAAACACTATGATTAAAAAAACTTTTCTGCTGTTCGCGATTCTTCTGACCGCGCTTTCCGCCTATTCCCGGGAGAGCCTTCCCAAGCAGCCCCAAAGGGACGATTTCCTGGAAGCCTACCGGATGGCGCTTAGGATCTACGGCGTCAACGCCTCCTACGAGGAGCTGGCCTGCCTGAACGGCATGCCTTTCACGCCCCTGAGAAAAAGCGACGCCCTTTGCGGGCGCAACGCCGACCTCCCCTATTCCTGCGAACACAACGTGCAGCGCCTGAATAATTTTTACCGCCTCAGGAACGAGGAGAAAATTTTCTCGCAGAAAGACCAGATGTCGGCTTCCAAGCGCACGGAATACCGCAAGCTGATCTCCGATTCCAGGAAGGAAGGCGCCTCCGCCATCCAGTTCGCCAGGCTGCCCGGGCAGCTCGCCCCCAGCTGGCATTACGTGGAGCCCGGAACGGGCCTCACCCTGCGGGCGGTCTACCGAGACCAGGCCTTCAATTTCCCGGGATTGCCGGAGAAAGTCTGGCTGCTGAAAAAATCGACCAGGCCGGCTTCCGAGGAACCTCCCCAGGTCTTCATTTTCGAGAACATCGGCAAGCTTCTGAACGGCACCACCTCCATCCCCTTCTTCAACTGCGGCGTCAACATGCTGAGGGAGACCGCCGACAGCTCCTACACCGTGCCCTGGTGCCCGGAATGCCAGTCGCCTTTCAACAACTGCGTCTACAAGCATCTGCTCCGCTGGCAATACGACGCCGCCCAGGCGCTGGCGCTCTTCCCCTGGATGTATCAGCTGGTCTCAGGCGAGGAGGAGAAGGCGCTGCTTTCCCACGCCGAGCACGAATACCGGGCCTACGCGGAGGCTTTCGGCGCGGTGCTGAGCGACCCGGCCTGGGACAAGCCCCAGACCGACCCAGCCCGCCAGAGCCTGCTGGGGGAAAAGGTCAGGAACCTGACGGTCCCCCTGATGAGCAGCGCCGAATGTTTCTTTTCCCTTTGCAACCGCCGCAATTCCCTCAGCCAGGAATATTACTCCCCCACCAAGCGCACCCAGCAGGTCTCTGACAAGCTGGCCAACGCCATCGTCGAAATGAACATCGATTCCCGCTACGAAGGCTCCCTGGCCTGCTCCCTGCTCATCGCCGCCCAGCTTTCGGGCTGCGAACGCCCCGCCTTCGTGGTGCGCTCCATAGCCGGCCTGCCCGTCAGGCTGGCCCTCAGGACCAACGACTGGCATTTCTGCCGCGAGATAAACGAGGGCGGCGACTTCACCGCGGCCCTGGTGGAAGCCGCCGGCTTCAAGATCAGCCAGGTCGCCAGCCAGATAGCCGATCCGGAAGCGGCCGCCGTGGACAGCAACGTCAGGCGCGTTTACGACGCCGCCGTGCGCAAAGTCATCGAGAACATTTCCCTGAAGCGCAAAGCCGTGGTGGGCTCCAATCTGAACCGCTCCGGCGCCTGGGGCGTCATAGCCGGCTACACCGACAACGGTTTTGTCTGGCGCGGACGAAGCGTATTGGACACCAAATCCCAGCTGACGGAATTCTCAGCGCTTCCCGCCAATCTTATCCTGATAGGGAACGGGATCCCCAAGCCCTCCTTCGAGGACGACGTTTCCCTGGCGCTCAGCCGCTGGACGAAGCTCATCAAGGGCACCTCGGGACAGGGCGTACTGACAGGCCTGCTTCTGTGGGAATTCTGGATGAGGAACGTCAGCCTCTGGTATCTGGACGAAGCGCTTCCCTCCCCGGAAAAAGCCAGCGCCAACCGCAGCCTTTGGAATTCCTTCATAGACAGCCGCGGCGACGCGCTGCTTTTCGTGAACCACCTTATCAAGGCCGTGCCGGCCTGCTCCATCCCCATGGCGGAAGCCAAGGAAATTTTGGAAAGGGAGCTGACCATTGCTCGCAGCGCCCTGAACAACGGTTACGTTCTGGGACACGACGGCAGCCGCTACATGCCTCCCGAATACCGTCTGGAATATCTGAACCGCCAGCTGGACGCCATGCGCCAGATCAGGGAGCTTGAAAAGCAGCTGCTGCTCCATTTGGAAATGGCCGGCCAGAACCTGCGCCTGTAAGCAAAATTACCGCCGGTCTTATCTGGCGCCCAGAAGCATCAGGGCGCAGATGACCGCTTCCCCGCAGAAAAGGCCCCTGGCGGCCCCTACGGCGCCGTTTTGAAGTATGAGGCAGGAAGTTATGCCTACGCTCAGCAAAACCCCTATTAAAAGCGGCGCGGCGAGTTTTCCGGCCTTCCCCCTGACCAGGCAGTACTGCCAGGCCAGAACTCGGGTCGGGACCAGGGCCATTTGAAAGACTCCCGCCCTCAGAACGTTCGCGCCTTCCTGATAGGAGGACTTGAAAAGTATGTCGTATACGAGGCCCGCGGAAAAATAACCCGCCAGCGCCAGGGCGATCCCCAAAGCCAGGGCGCAGTAGCGCGCCTTCCCGTAGGATACCCGCGCTTTTTCCTCGCTTTCCCGCGCCTGCTTGGTGAAGCGCGCCAGGAAAACGAAGCCCCCCAGGTTGGCGAAAGTCACGGCGGTGTAGATAAGCCTGAAGCTCGAGGCGTAGAGCCCGGCCTCCCCGTCGCCCCTCAGCAAATAGACCAGGAATTGCGGCGCGTTCTCGTGCAGAAGCAGGAGGGCAGTCAGGGCCGTCAGAAGCAAAGCCGGCTTAAGCTTGATCTCCGGGACGTCCAGGGAATCGTCCCGTCGCTTGCGGTAGCGGAAAAACAGGCAGAAAAAGAGGAAGAGATTCTCCGCCGCTATGGCGAAAGTAAACGCGCCGGCCGCCCAGAAAAGGTCCCCGGGAGCCTTGACGAAAATGAAAAGCAGGGCGAGATAAATTATCTTGCCGCCCACGAAGTAGCAGGCGATCGGGCCGGGCCATTCCAGGCCGTAAAAAAGATTGACCGCGTAGATCTGCTGGAAAAGGAAGCTCAGGCCGAAAAGCAGGAGGGTGAAGCCCATTTCCCTGCTGCCTTTGCCCAGGAAGAAAGCGAAGAGCGCCGTCGCGACAACGGCCAGGTTGACCAGCTTCCTCCGGAAGCCGAAAAGCTTCCCGGAAAAGGCCCAGGCGTTTTCCGGGCAAAGTCCGGCGCTCTCCCTTGTCACCAGCGTGTCCAGCCCGGTGAAAAGCGCCAGGCTTATGTAATTGACCACGGCGAAAGCCGTGCTGAAGATCCCGAAGCCCTCCACTTCCAGCCTGTTGGCCAAATAGACGGTCGCCGCGAACATCATGACCTTGCTCAGAACGTTGCCTCCCCAGACGAAGGCAAGCTCTTTCAAAGGCCAGCGGGACGCTTTAGCTGCGGGCTCCGGCATAGGGTCAAAGGGTCACGATATTCCCGCGGTCCCGCACGTTCTTGGCGGCGTTCCTGGTGTCCACGATAAGCTTGGCGCTCTTGGCGATCTCTTCGTAATCAAAGCAGGAGTGGTCGGTCAGGACCACCAGGCAGTCGTAGGCGGCGAAGTCAGGCTCGCCCACGCCGGTCACGGTCTCGTCGTTGTAGCGGAAACTCTTGATGAAGGGGTCGTAGTAGGCAAGGTCGGCGCCCTTCTGGCGGAGCCTGTCGTAGACCAGAAGCGAGGGGCTTTCCCTCAGGTCGTCGATGTCCTTTTTGTAAGCCATGCCCAGAAGCAGGATCTTCGAGCCCTTGATGCTCTTCCTATGATCGTTCAGGGCTTCGCCCACAAGGTTGACCACGTAGTCTGGCATGGCGCTGTTGATGTCGTCCGCCAGTTCGATGAAGCGGGCCTTGTAATGCAGCGTCCTGAGTTTCCAGGAAAGATACAAGGGATCGATGGGGATGCAGTGGCCGCCGATGCCCGGGCCGGGATAGAAGGGCATGAAGCCGAAGGGCTTGCTGGAAGCGGCTTTTATGACTTCCCAGACGTCGATGCCAAGGTATTTGCACATGATGGCGATCTCGTTGACAAGGCCGATATTGATGCTGCGGAAAGTGTTTTCCAAAAGCTTGGCCATTTCCGCCGCCTCGCAGGAGGAGACCGGAACGATAAGGGGGATTATGCTGCTGTAGAGGGCCACCGCCAGATCTGTGCATTCCGGCGTGGCGCCACCCACCACCTTCGGGGTGTTCAGGGTGTTGTATTTCGGGTTGCCCGGGTCCACGCGTTCCGGCGAGAAAGCCACGAAAACGTCCTTACCCAGCTCGAATCCGGCTTTCTGCAGCGGCTTGATCATCAGTTCCTTGGTGGAGCCGGGATAGGTGGTGCTCTCCAAAACGAAGAGGGTGCCTTTCCTAAGGTGCGGCAGAATGTAGTCCCTGGCGTTGATCATGTAGGAAACGTCGGGCTCGCCGGTCTTGGCCAGCGGGGTGGGTACGCAGATGGAGATGCAGTCCGCTTCCCTGAGGACGGAAAAATCCGTTGAGGGCTTGAAGGAGCCGCTGTCCACCAGAGACTTCAGGGTCTCGGACTTCACGTCGATGATGTAGCTCTCCCCTTTCCTGAGGCTCTCGACTTTCTTTTCCGAGAGGTCCACGCCCAAGACTTTGTAGCCCTTGGTGGCGAAAGCGCAGGCCAGGGGAAGGCCCACGTAACCCAGTCCCACTACCGCGACTGTCGCTTCGCGGGAAATGATCTTTTCTTTCAAACTCTTCATTTTATGTTTCCTTTGGTTAATTCTTTTTCGAAATACGCTATGGTTTTTTCTATGCCTTCCCTCAGGGGGATCGCTGGCTCCCAGCCGAGTTTTTCCTTAGCCAGGGAGATGTCAGGCTTCCTCTGGGTCGGGTCGTCGGAGGGCAGCGGCAGATTGATCAGCCGGCTCTTGGAGTTGGTCATTTCGATGACGATCCCGGCCAGCTCGCCCACGGTGAATTCCCCGGGATTGCCAAGGTTGACGGGGCCGGGGAAGTTGTCTTTCTCCATCATCAGCACGATGCCCTTGATGAGATCATCCACGTAGCAGAAGGAGCGGGTCTGCGTGCCGTCGCCGTATATTGTGATGTCTTTTCCCTGCAGGGCCTGCACGATGAAATTGGAGACCACCCTGCCGTCGTTGACCCGCATCCTGGGGCCGTAGGTGTTGAAGATCCTGATGATCTTGGTGTCCACGCCGTTCTGGCGGCGGTAGTCGCTGGCCAGAGTCTCGGCCACGCGCTTGCCCTCGTCATAGCAGCTTCTGATGCCAACGGGATTGACGTTGCCCCAGTAACTCTCGACCTGGGGATGCACTTTCGGGTCGCCGTAGACCTCGGAAGTGGAGGCCTGCATGAAACGGGCCTTGAGGCGCTTGGCCAGGCCCAGCATGTGGAAGGCCCCCAGCATGGAGGTCTTGGTGGTCTGGATGGGATCCGTCTGGTAGGCGTCCGGGGAGGCCGGGCAGGCGAAATTGAAGATCCAGTCCACCTCCGCCTCGAAGGGTTCCACCACGTCGTGCCTGATAAATTTGAAATTTGGCTCGTCCTTCAGATGCTCGATGTTTGCCGTTCTGCCGGAGGAAAGATTGTCGACGGCCAGGACCTGGTGCCCTTTTCTCAGAAGGGCCTCGCAAAGATGGCTGCCCAAAAATCCCGCCCCGCCGGTGACTAGTACGCGTTTGCTGCTCATTTCTTACCGATACCGATTACGTCTTTCATTGTGTACATCCCCGCTTTCCGCGAGGTCAAAAAAGCGGCGGCCTTCAGCGCGCCCTTGGCAAAATTGGATCTGCCGGAGGCTTTGTGGGTGAATTCCACCCTCTCCCCCTCGGCGGCGAAGATCACGGTGTGGTCGCCGGCCACGTCCCCGCCCCTCAGGGCGTGTATGGCTATCTCGCCCCGGGGCCTTTCGCCCGTGAGGCCGAAACGGCCGTAAAGTTCCCTGTCTTTTCCAACGGACCTGCCCTCCTCCACGCTGGCGGCCAGCATGAGCGCCGTGCCGCTGGGTGCGTCTTTCTTGTGGCGGTGGTGCATCTCCACGATCTCCACGTCGTAACTGTCGTCCAGCGCCGCGGCGGCTTCCTTGAGAAGTCCTGCCAGGAGATTGACGCCCAAACTGAAGTTGGCGGCGTGGATCACCGGGATCGTTTCCGCGGCTTTCTTCAGGGCTTGCTCCCCTTCCGCCGAAACTCCGGTGGTCCCGATTACGCAGGGGATGCCGTATTCCCGGTATTTCGCGATCCTTTCCGTTATGCCCTCAGGCAGCGCGAATTCCACCGCGACTCTGGCGCCGGAAAGGGCTTGGTCGATGTCCGAGGTGATGACGGCCTCGCCGCATTTCTCGCCCAGCGCCGGGGAACCCTTGAATTCCAGCGCGCCTGTGACGCGGAAGCCGTATTCCGGGGCCAGCGCGGCCACCAGGCGGCCCATGCGTCCGGCGGCGCCCACCACGCAGAGATTCAGAAGCTCGTTTTTATTCATCTTTTTTTCCTTGCTCATTTTTTCCGACCAACTTGTCGATGGCATCCAGGACCGTCTCGGGGGTAATGTCAGCCATGCACAGGGACGGGCAGCCCTCCTCCCCCAGCACGCAGTTCCTGTGATAGCAGGGCAGGCAGCGGCGGGAACTTTGCAATATTTTGCATTTGGCCCCGTAGGGCCCGTGGCGCCTTGGGTCCGTGGGACCCATGACCGCCGCCATGGGCGTTCCCGCGGAAGCCATGACATGCATGGGACCGGTGTCGGGAGTCACGGCGCAGGCGGCCTCCGCGGCCAGTGCCAGGAACTGGGACCAGTCGGTCTTGCCGGCAAGATTCCGGAATACCCCCGGGGCGAGTGACGAGATCTTCTCGCACAGCTCCCGGTCCTCCGCGCTTCCCACCAGCACGCCCTGCCAGCCGTATTTGTCCCGCAGGGCCAGGCCCACCTTGGCGATGTTCTCCGGCACCCAGTTCTTGGAGGGCCACCTGGTGGTGGGCACGGCCATGAAGTAATTCTTGGGTGTCAGGGAAAAAAGCTTGAGGCATTCCCCGGTCTCCTTGGGCGCGAAAGAAGGCCAGACTTTCGGGACCCCGATGCCCAGCTCTTTCAGAAGCGCCAGATTGCACAGCGAGGCGTGGGTGATGCGCCGGGCCACGCTGACCTTCTTGTCGTAGAAGATGGTGGCCCCTTCCCTGGCGTCGGCGAAACCTATGGCCTCCCCGGCGTTGGAAAGGGCGGTGAAGATGCCGCTGCGCAAAAGACCCTGGAGGTCGATGGTGTAGTCGTATTTCTGGAAAGGCAGTTTGCAGGCCACGGAAAGGTAATTGAAAAAAGCCTTCGGCCAGGTGGAAAAACGTTTCCAGGCCCGGCGGTTTATTTTCCAGACTTTGTCGGCCCCGGCGGCCAGCGCCAGGCCGGCGTATTCCTCGTTGACAAGCCAGTCCACGGAGGAGTCGGGATAGCGCTCCTTCAGAAGCGCCACCACCGGCATGGCGCAGGCCACGTCGCCCAGCGAACTCGGTTTGACGATAAGGAACTTCATCCCCTACTGAACGTTCACCACGTCCTCGATCTCGGGAAGCTCTTCCTGCAGGACTTTCAGAACGAAGCCGCGCAGCGTCATGATGGCTCCGGGGCAGTGCCCGCAGGCGCCCTGCAGCCTGACCTTGACCACGTTGTTGTCGACGCCCACGAATTCGCAGGAACCGCCGTGGGACTGCAGGAGAGGAATTACTTTTTCGTCCAGGATCTTCTTGATCTGTTCTTCCATGTTTTCACCTTGCTTTTAAGGATTAAATCAATTTGTGATTATACCAAAAGGGCGGGCTTTTTCTCAAACCGTCTTTTGCCCGGCTCTTCTCTTGCGGAGGAGGACGCCTTATGGTAGAATATCTTTATTTAAGAATGATGAAAATTATGCCGCGAACAACTTCCCCGCAAACCTTCGGCCTCTGGCCCGACGAGAAGGTCCCCCTTCTCAAATTCCGCTCCAAGCACGAGCGCAGGATCCCCCATCCCGCGCCCATCACGCTTCTGACCGGCGTGAACTACCCCTCCCTCACGGCTTTCCTGCCGAAAGGCGCCTCAAAGGGCAAAAGGAAGTCCGTGGTCGTCTGCCCCGGCGGGGCCTACGAGGTGCTGGCGGTGGACTACGAAGGCTATGAGATCGCGGAGGCTTTGGCCAAGGCGGGCTTCGCGGCCTTCGTCCTGAAGTACCGCGTGCCCAGGCAGCGGGAGGCGGCCCTTTGCGACGCCTTGCGCGCCGTGAGGTACGTCCGCTTCCACGCGGAAAAGTTCGGCCTGGATCCCGCCGCCGTCGGCATCATGGGCTTCTCCGCCGGAGGGCATCTGGCCGCCATGTGCGCCGGGAGCTTCGGGAAAAAAGTTTACCCGCCCGGGGACGAGATCGACCGGGTCTCCGCCAGGCCCGACAGCCTGGGCCTGATCTATCCGGCCTATCTTGAGGAGAAGCCCCGCTTCCCCCTGACGAAGGACCATCCGCCAACTTTCCTGCTCCAGGCCTCCGACGACCCCTACTTCCTGAGTTTCACGGCCTATCAGAAAGAGCTACTTAAGAGAAAACTTCCTCTGGAGGCCCACGTCTACAGCGAGGGCGGCCACGGCTTCGGCTCCCGGCCCTGCGGCAAGGCCACGGACAACTGGCTCGAACTTTACGTCAATTGGTTGAAAAGGACATAGCAAAAATGTTTTCGGAAATCGTCAAAAAGATCATCTCGACTCCCGTCTATGAAGTCGCGAAAGAATCGCCGCTGGACAAGATGTCCATCCTGAGCGCCAAACTTAACAACACTATCCTTTTGAAGCGCGAGGACCAGCAGGAAGTCTTCAGTTTCAAGCTGCGCGGCGCCTACCAGAAGATCCACTCCCTCAAAAAAGAAGAGCTTGAGAGAGGCGTCATCGCCGCCTCCGCCGGCAACCACGCCCAGGGCGTGGCCCTGGCGGCCTCCAGATACGGCTGCAAGGC
>DBWD01000017.1 GCA_002308555.1 bacterium UBP3_UBA1247 | reverse complement strand
TTTTGTTAAAATATCAGCATGATCTCAAATGCCATCAACACACTAAGCGCGTTCCTGGGACGCCGCGACGTGCCTGAGCTTACCCAAGAAGCTCTCAGATCTGCCTATGGCTTCAGCCAGGCCGACGTGATGGTGCTTTTCGGCGGCTCCATAATAGCGGGAGGGGACGTGCTTGTCCAAGCGATGCGAAACAGCGCGGCCAGGACCTATGTCATTGTCGGCGGAGTAGGGCACACCACCCAAGATCTCCGAGACGCGGTCCAAAGGCTATACCCCGAGATCCCGACCAAAGACAAAACCGAAGCCGAGATCTTCCAAGCCTATCTCCAGCGGCGCCACGGCCTGCAGGCCGACTACCTGGAGACCGCTTCCACCAACTGCGGAAACAACATTACGAATCTTCTGCGGCTGCTTAAGGAAAACGATATTCGGCATGACAGCGTGATCCTGACTCAGGACGCGACCATGCAGCTCCGCATGAGCGCCACGCTGAAAAAATACCGGCCGGATATTAGGATCGTCAATTTCGCGGCCTACAAGGCCCAAATAACCCCCGATCTCGCCTACGCCGAGTCCATACCAGGGATGTGGCCCTTGGAGCGCTTCACGAGCCTCCTGTTGGGCGAGATCCGCAGGCTGACGGACGGTCCGGACGGCTACGGGCCGAAGGGAAAGGATTTTCTGGTCCATGTGGACATACCCGGGGAAGTCCGGCGGGCCTTTGACGAGCTTGTCGGCGGGGGCATCGTACCGAGATAAGGCGGGGGACGGCTTAGGACGCCTGTTCAGTTTTTTCGGAGCATAAAAAAAGCGCGCCATCGCAGGCGCGCTTTTCGCTTTGCTGAAAGCCGTGGTCAGAATTCTTCGCAGGGAATAACGAAGGCGGCTCCCGTGTCCTCGTCGTTGAGGTCGATCATGGCCCGGGAGAGAATGCTCTTCAGTTCTTCCAGCACAGCCTTGTCCGGGATCTTCGCCGCGATCATTTTGCAATACCCGCCGCGCCTGGTCTCCGTGCGAAGGCCCGCGAAAATGGGAATGTTTTGGCCCATGAACTGCTGGATGGTGGATGATTCCGTGACGACCGCCTCTTCGATTCCAACGGCGGTCATGGCGGTTATGATGTCCTCGAGAAGTTCTTCTTTGGTCAATTTGATTACGAGTAACTGCATAAGATCATATTTGGCTGTGGTCCTCGCCCGCCCGCCTGATTCCGTAGCGGGTGAGCGCGGGACCGATTATTTCCGTGAAGATCGTGGTGAAAAGGAGCAGATTGATGATCATCTCGCTCATTTCGAAACGCCCGAAATAAATGCCCAGGGGGCGGAACTCCCTCCGGATGATGACGGCCAGGGCGATGGCGATACCGACCTGGGAGACCAGGCCGAAACCGATGTTCTTCCTGATGACTTCGTCGGCTTTGCCAACGAGGCTGCCCAGGTAGGCGCCGCTGACCTTGCCCAGCACCCGGCTCACGGTGTAGATGGCCGCCAGGGAGAGCATGAAGGGGTTGCAGCAGGCGCCCAGCCTAAGCTGCGCGCCGGCCAGCACGAAGAAGGCGGCGTAGATGGGCGGGGTAAGCTGGTCGATGCCGTTCAGGAGCCTGATGGTGGAGAAATGCCCGGCGTTGGCCACGGTGAAGCCGAAGGCCATGTTGCAGAGAAGCTCGGAAAACCCGAAGCGGGTGGCCAGGCCGTCGCAGAAGATTATGGAGGCGCAGATCAGAAGGAGCATCTCGGTCTGCAAGGTGACGCTCTTGAAGACCGGAAGGAAAGCCAGGCCCAGCAGGGCGCCCAGCCCCAGGGCCCCCAGGATGCGCAGGAAGGGCAGGAGGAAGGCCTGGACGAGGGAGATGTCCGCCCCGCCGATGGAGCCCTTTAAAAAGGCCGCGGCGAAGGCGTAGACGATAAGCGCCAGGGCGTCGTCCAGACCCACCACCGCCAGCAGAGTGGTGGTCACCGGGCCCTTGGCCTTCATCTGCCGCAAGGTCATGACCGTGGCGGCGGGGGCGGTGGCGGAGGCCAGGGAGCCCAGCAGCACGGAAAGGGCGAATTCCTTCGTTAGAAGGAAAGTGCAGAAGGAGACCAGGGCGAAGGAGACCAGCGTCTCGAAGACCACGATGGTGGCCACGCACAGGCCCACCTGCCTCAGCCTTTTTATTTCCAGTTCCGCGCCGATGGTGAAGGCCACGAAGCCCAGGGCGAAGTCGTTGGTGATGTCGAAGCGCTGCAGGTCGAAGCTGCCGGAATAGACGGTGTGGCCCAGAAGCACGCCGGCTATGACGTAGCCGGTGACCCTGGGCAGCTTGATCATCTCCGCCAGACGGCCCACGAAGAAGCCCATCAGCATGGCCACGCCGATGGTCAGGAGAGGGCTGCCGAGAAAGTTTTGAACGTTGTCAAGCATTGTCCGCGGCGTCGGCCGCTATGATGTCGTAGATGTCGGCGGGCGTGGGGGCGTCCATGAGTTTCTGGAAGAATTCCCGGTCCTTGAGGCGCATGACGACTTGGGCCAGCAGCTGGAGATATTCCTTGCGGTCGTTGCCCGGGGCGATGATCAGAATGACCAGGTTGACGGGCTTGCCGTCCAGGGAATCGTAGCGGATGCCTTCCGCGGAGCGGCCGATGGCGATGGTGAAGGTCTCGGTCTCGGGGCAGCGGGTGTGGGGGACGGCGATGCCGATGCCGATGCCGGTGGACATCAGGCGTTCCCTTTCCAGCAGCTCGTCGTAGAGGGACTCCACGTCCTCGTTGATGTTTTCGTTGAAGGCGACCTGGGCCATTTCCCTGAGAACTTCCATTTTGTTCTGGCTCTTCAGGTCGATGACGCGTTCTTTCGTCAGATAGGGCAGGATGCTTTTCATTTGTTTATCCTTAGAGATTTTCCGTTATGAAATTTAATATGCGGGTGAAAAGGTGCGGCGTGGTGTGGGGGCCGCCGATTCCGTGGTCCTTGTTGGGCACGTAGTGGGTCTCGAACTTCTTGCCGGCCTTGACGAGGGCTTCCTGCAGAAGCAGGGAATTCTGGAAGTGGACGTTGTC
>DBWD01000071.1:10754-10897 GCA_002308555.1 bacterium UBP3_UBA1247 | reverse complement strand
ACGCTGGTGTACCAGTAGAGGCCCGGAGTGTTCTTGTTTGGATCGGAGTACCATCCCGCGTCAAACCAGTGAACGTCGGCCACCAGGTCCTCCTGAACGAGCTTGTCCAGCGTTCTTTTCCAGGTCGTGCTGTCTTCCGCGGA
>DBWD01000071.1:6762-10681 GCA_002308555.1 bacterium UBP3_UBA1247 | reverse complement strand
TGGGCGTTGGCTCTCGGCATGTTGCACTCGATGAACCAGCGGCGCCAGAGGTTCCAGGCTTTGGTTTTGTCTCTCCCTTCGTAAGGCAGCAGGACCACCAGGCCGGTCCTGATCTTTTCACCGGGAAGCAGGGAGGCTTCCAGAAAAACGTCGGACTTCAGGATGACGCGAGTCTCGCCTTCCTCACGCTCGAACCTGGCGCCAAAGGTGCCGGCCCAGCCAAGGGTCAAGAAGATCCCTCCCTCTCCCAACACGAGATCGTAATACGGGAAAGTCTGGTGGGTTGGACGGCCGCTCAGGCTTAGGAAAGCCACATTGCCATCGCCTTGGGTTAGGTCGTGCTCGTAGGGCTTGTGATGTTCCTGATAGTCGCCGCCGATGCCTCTGAGCACGGGATGGTCCCCGGCGAAGACGGTGTCCAGGGCTCTCAGTTTGGAGATGACCTGGGAGGGCTTGTCGCCCACGTTGGTGAAATAGATGGTGTATTCCGTCTGGTCGTACTTGTCGTTATGCTTCGCCTGGATCTCCCCCACCAGCTCGTCGCTGACCTTGACCTTCTTGCAATAGGTCTCGCCGTCTTTCGTCCGTTCCGACTTTTCCTCTATGGTCGGAAAATCGGCGAAGCCTTTGTAGGGCTTGCCGTCAAGTTCGAAGGAGAACAATTCCCCGTCCTGGCTCTTGATCTGGTCGAAGATGGTCGGCTCTTCCTTCGGGCCAACCACCACGGTGGTCATCTTTTCGGGGACGACGTATTTTTTCGCCAAGGCTTTTATCTCGTCCAGGGTGATGTCCTCGATGATCTTGGAGCGCTTCAGGAGGAAATCCACGGGGTGGTCGAACCTTAGGATGGTCTCCAGCACCGCCCGGCGATCGCCGATGGTCTCGCCGCGCCTTAGGAGGGATTTGGCACAGGTGGACTTGGTGTAGTCCAGGTCTTCCTGGGTGAGCGTCTCGGGATATTTCTCCATGATGTCTTTGATGATGTCCAGCGACTCCCTGGTGTACTGGGCGTCCACGGCGGTGGAGGCCAGGAAGGAGCCGCAGCACTTCTCGGCGTCAAAGTAGGAGCTGGCGCCGTAGGTGTAGGCTTTCTCTTCCCTGAGCACGAGGTTGAGCCTGGAAGAGAAGCAGCCGCCCAGCATGAAGTTCATGAGGTAGCCTTTGAAGTAATCCTCACTCTTGCAGTTCATGGCGGGAAGGCCGACTCTTATCTCGGACTGTCCGGCGTCGGGCAAGATCTTCTCAACAAGTTTGCCGGCGGGATAGTCGTAGGGCTCTATCTCGCCCGGCTCGGGCAGGAACTCCGCCTCCTCGTAGGCGGCGAAGATGTTCTTGGCGTAATCCTTCAATTCGTCCAGGGTGATGTCCCCCGCCGCCGCCGCGGAGAGGCGCGAGCGCCGGAAGACTTCGCGGTAATATTTCTCCACGTCTTCCCGGGTGATCTTCATTAAACTTTCTTCCCTGCCGTTGAAGGGCATGGCCACGGGGACCGGGCCGTAGACGGACTGGGAGAAGAGATTGTCCGCCATGCTCTCGGGGTCGCTCATTTCCTGGCGCAGCTGCTCCAGCTGCCTGGCTTTCACGCGCTCGAAGTCTTCCTGGGTGAAGGAGGGCTCGAGCAGGGCCTGCTCCAGGAGCGGCATGAGCTCCTTGAGATTGGAGGAGACGGTCTGAGCCCTCAGAAGGACGCAGTCCACGGAGGGCTTGGCGGAGACGCCGGCGCCCAGGTCGCGGACGGCGCCGTCGAATTCCGCGGCTTTCAGTTTTTTCGTGCCTTCCAGAAGCAGCTCCGCCGTCAGCTTCGTGATGCCTGAATTCTCAAGCGTTTCCCGCTGCTGGCCGCCGTGCAATATGAAGGAGACTTCCGCCAGGGGCAGGCTCGGGTCGTTGTCCACGATGACGTCGATCTTGCCGCCGATCTTTTCCCTCTGGACTTTCGGGGGCTCGAGTTTCGGGAGCGGGCCTTCCGCGGGGATCTTGGAGCGGTCGAAGGAGGAAGGCAGGTCCTTGACGGCCTGGTAGCCCTCGCCGGGCTGCCCGAAGCCGCTTTCGTCCACGGCGGGCTCCTTTATTTCCGGCCATTTCACGGAGCCGGCCATCACCAGGTTCTCCTTGTCGGGAGGCAGGGTGGTGAAGACCAGGCAGGGCTTGCCCTTGACGTACTTCTCGTAGACCTCGAAAACGTCGTCCAGGGTCACGCTCTCCATCTGGTCGGCCATTTCGTTCAGCCTGTTCCAGCTGCCGGCGTATTCGTCGCTGTAGGCCAGGAGGAAGGCTTTGTCGATGGATTTCTCAAGCCTGGTGTAGAATTCCCTCAGGCATTTGGCTTTGTAGCGGTCCAGCTCCTTCTGGAGCGTGTCACGGGAATTCTCGAAGTCGCGGTAGGCTTCCCCCACGGCCTTGTAGGCGTCCTCCACCTTCACACCGGGCAGCAGGCGGGCGGAGACGGTGAATTCCCCGGCCAGGTCGCAGCCGTCGGCGTAAACGTCCACGGAGGGCGCGAGCTTGGTTTCCACCAGGCGGCGGTACATGGGCGCTTCCTTGCCGGCGCCCAGAAGGAATGACAGCGCCTTCAGGGGCACGCTCTCCTTGGAGAATTCGTTCACCGCCGGATAGACGAAGGAAAGGTCCGGGGCGGTGGCCAGCTTATCCAGGTAGTAATAGTTCAGCTCTTTGGGAAGGGCGACCGGGGCTTCCTTGGGATCGCTTATGGGGGCGCCCGCCGGGATGTCTCCGAAATACTTTTCGACCAGCTTCATGGTCTCCTCGCGGTCGAATTTGCCGCAGATGACCAGGGTGGCGTTGTTGGGGATGTAGTATTTCTCGTGGAAGGCCTGGACGTCCGCCAGCTTGGCGTTGGCGATGTCCAGGGTCTTGCCGATGACGGTGTGCCCGCAGGGATGGTCCTCGCCGTAGATGAGCTTGTTCTTTATTTCCCATTCGTAGCCGTAGGGCACGTTGCCTTCCGTCTGGCGCTTCTCGTTGATGACCACGCCCTGCTGGACAGCCAGGGCCTGGGGCGTCATGGTGGGCAGAAGATAGCCCATGCGGTCGGATTCCATCCAGAGCGCGGCTTCCAGGCCGGAGATCGGCACGGTCTCATGGTAGAAGGTGTGGTCCGTGCTGGTCCAGCCGTTCATGGTTCCGCCCAGGCCCTGTATAAGCTTCCAGGCCACCTTGGGCGGCACGTGCTGCGATTCGGAGAACATCAGGTGCTCGAAAAGATGGGCGAAGCCGGTCTTCCCCTTCTCCTCGCGGTTGCAGCCCACGTGGTACATCACGCCCACGGTGACCACGGGAGCCTGTCCCGACTGGCACAGCAGAACCGTTAATCCATTTTCCAAAGTGACCTTCTCGCAATCCAAACGCATTTTTTTGTCCTCGCACCCGACCAGTAAGGTAACGGCCGTCAAAATAGGCAGGCAGTATCTTGAAAGCTTCATTGTTAAGTTTTTCCTTAGAAAGTTTTGTTAAGGTATTTCAAAGTTATATTGTTGTCATTTCTTGCTTGCTTTTTTATATTTGCCCGACCGGCGGCAGATCATCGTGCGGACGCCGCCTATTTCCACGTCGAAGATTGTGGCGTCGGCTTTCCTGTCCCAGTACTGCGCGAGCCTGACGGAATAAGGCGAAGCGAACTCAGGCAGATCGGTAATACGGAAGTTGCCGGCAAGATGCGCGGCCTCAAGTTTGGCGTCCGCCGCGTCGTCCGTGAAAGCGGCTGTGCGCGCCGCCGGATCGATGGTGAACGTAAGCGGAACGCCGTTTTCACTCTCAGGCGCGGCAACCAGGCGGAACGTCTCACCAGGCTTCGCCGTGAACGTTTCAGGCGGAACCGGAGGCGCGATCTCCGGCACCCATTTCGTACCGAGCGTTCCATCGGGATTCTGGATCAGTTCGCGGAATACGAGCCAGCCGC
>DBWD01000071.1:6612-6743 GCA_002308555.1 bacterium UBP3_UBA1247 | reverse complement strand
GCCATGACGCGGCGGTTTTCGCCGAAGGGCGCGACCATCGGCACGGAAAGACCCTCGTAGGGCGCGAGACCCGTGTCCGTCCAGTTTACGAAAGTGCCCGGTTCCCCCGTGGGGCTGTAGGCGAACTTCGT
>DBWD01000071.1:0-6519 GCA_002308555.1 bacterium UBP3_UBA1247 | reverse complement strand
TCGCTCTTCCAGATCGTTCCCTCCATGCCGTAGCCCGTCACCAGCCCGAGGAGTCCGTCCCCGCGGTTGTAGATGGTGGGGTTCTGAGTTTCGTGGACGATCCGACGCGACTTTACGAAGTGGATGCCGTCCTCGGACACCGCGTAGGTGGCGCCCATCGGGTAGGCGGGATCTTGGGTTAGGCGGCTCGTGTGCAGCCCGTACGCGAGATGAAGCTTGCCCTCGTAAAGAAACGGCGTGCCGGTGCCCTCCGTGGTCCACCATTCGTCCAGCGGCACGGCGGCCGGATGTTCTTCCCAGTTGACAAGGTCGGCGGAGGAAAGATGCGCGAAATAGTGCCGCCCCACGCCGCCGCCCGAGCCGTGATGGCGCCGGTCGAAGAGGTAGAAAACGTGGAAGCGTCCCTTATAGTTTCCCACGGCCACGTCCCCCACCCAGGCGTTGTGGTCGTCGGGCGTCCAATACTGGATCGGTCGCGTAACGGGACGGGAATCAGGCGCCTTGGGCAGGGCGTCCGCGAGCGCGGGGGTCGAAAACGAGGCCTGCTTCACGCGGGGCGAGAGAATTTTTCCCGCGGCGTCGGCGGGCCAGGCTATGGCGTCCGGGGAAGGCGGCATGTCGTCGTCCAGCAGGCCGTCAATGAGGATCGTCCAGCGCGCCTGCGCGAAGTTGAGCGTCACGTCATGGGCGCCCTCCGCGCGCGGGAGCGCGCCGAGCGGAATTCCCACGCGCCCGCCGATATCGCAGACCGTCGCCTCGATGACGGGACACGAGCCGTCGGGCATCGGAAAGTTTAGGTAGTTCCCCTGCCGGTTGTCATACGACTCCAGGTCTTTGTTTTGCCCGGCCATGCGAAGCGCCAGTTTTGCGCAGCCGACCTCGTAAAGCGCTTCGTCGGCCCTAACGTCGGAGAGGTCTACCCTGAGTTTCACGGTGAAACAAGGCGCGGCGGCCTGCGCTGCAAGGGTAGTGCAGATTGCCAGCGCGGCGGCGAGCGGACGATGTTTCACGATCATGGCCTATTTTTCGGGGGTTAACCGTTAAGGGTAAAACTGGGTAATCATTAATTCTTATAAATTAAATTATACCACATAAAAGCGCGCGAAAAATCCGCTCTTTTACGCCTCACCTTTGCTATAATTAAGGAAAAGAACCATAGAAAAAAAGCAATGAGCATACCGACCCCTTTAGTCGACCTTCACACCCACACCATCGCCAGCGACCACGCGGAGGGCTCCTGGGAAGAGATGGCGCAGGCCGCCTATGAGAAAGGCCTCCAGGCCTTCGCGGTGACCGAGCACGGGCCTTCCATCGCCCGCGCCCCGCACATAGGCTATTTCGCCAACCTTGCCAAGATCGCCCCCAAGGATCTGCCCGTCATGATGCTCTACGGCATCGAGGACGACCTTGTGAACGCCGAGGGCCGCACCGCCCTGCCGGACGAGGTGAAGGAGCAGCTGGACATCGTGCTGCTGGGCACCCACTGCTTCGGCTGGGCCAGGAACGCCCTTCTGAAGGACGTGGAGACGGGCCTTCTGAAAGCCATGGAGAACCCCCATATCGACGTGATCTCCCATCCCGTGAATCCCTGGTATCCCCTGGATTTCCGGGCTCTGGCGAAGCAGGCCCTGGCGACGAACACCGTGCTGGAGTTCAACCTTTCCAAGCTGGATTTCCAGGTCAAAGAATGGCGGAATTTCCTGGACATCGCCGCGGAGTTCGAGCTGCCCTTGATCATCAGCTCCGATTCCCACAGCACGGACCTTATCGGCTTCGACCGCCTGCCCTACGAGTGGCTGGAAAACATCAAGCCCGAGCAGATAATCAACCGGGATCTTCCCACGGTGGTGGACCATTTCAAAATTAAGCGTCCCGAGGTGGTAGCGTACGCCAACAAATTGAGGAAGCAGTGAAATGAAAAGATTTTTTCTCCTGACTATTTTCGCCCTGGGCGCCCTGGGTCTTGCGGCCGCTGAGAATGCCCCCGAGGCCAAGCCCGCGGACTCCCCCTCCGGCAACGGCAAGCGCGTCGACGTCAAGCTTGAGACCGCCGCGCCAGCCGCCGCCGAAACGGCCGTGAGCGAAGTTAAAAAAGACGCCCCGTCCGTCCCCAAGAAGGAGGAGGCCGATCCCAAAGTCGAGAAAGCCCTGCTGGATCTGGGCGCGAAGATGAAGGACCTCAGGACCTTCACCGCGGATTTCACCCAGCTGGACAAGGATCCGCTTTTCATGGACGAAAGCACCCACAAGGGCAAGCTGAGCTTCCTGAGGACCGTCCTGGAAGGCCAGACCAACTGCTTCCTGCGCTTCGACTACGAGGAGCCGGAAAAATCAGTGACTGTCCTGACGCCCAAAGGCATCCTCATTTACACCGACGACATGACGGAGCCCCAGGTCTCCCCCGCCCGGGACGGCAACAGCGCGGACATTATTTTCTCCACCTTCGTCTCCCCCGCCGCCCTGAAGCGGCACTACGAAGTCCGGCCGCTGGACGGCGGCAAGGCTTATTCTTTCAAGCTCACGCCCAAAAGCGCCTTCGCCAAAAGTTTCTTTTCCGAGGCGGAAGTTGATTTCTCTGAGGCCACCGGCCTGCCGGAAAGGCTGCGCCAGCTGAAGCTGAACGGCCAGGACATAACCTTACGCTTTTCCAACGCGCGGCTGAACGCTTCCCTGCCCGCTGACCATTTCGATGCTGCTTCGCTTAAAAAGAAACCTTGAGCTGCTTCTGCTGCTGGCCTGCTCCCTGGTCTTCGCGGCCGAGGAAGAGAGCTTCGTGGAAAAAGACGAGGACCTTCCCGATCCCACCAACATTGTGGTCAGGATCGAGGACAAGCATCTGAACGAAGTGATCGCCCAGATCGAGAACTCCGCCAAGCACACCCGCACCTACTGCGCCTACTTCCACCAGTGCGAGTACAACAAATACGACGTGCCCGGCTCGGAGACCATGGGCCGCTTCTACCTTGAGCGCCAGCGCTATTTGAAAGAGGAGGACGAGCGGCCCCGGCTTTATTTCAGGATGCGCTTCGAGTATTACGCCCCCAAGGCCGCGGTCACCATCCTGGACGGCGCCAACCTCCATTCCCTGAAGCAGGACCGCAAGGAATCCCAGACTCTCCTGGTGGACAACCGCAAGCTGGAGGTGGCCTTCGCGGGCTTCCTCTCGATAAAGGAGCTCCTGGAGCATTTCAGCATCAGCATCGCCAGCGAGAACGCCCGGGAAGTTGCCCTGGACCTTACTCCTTCCAGCGACACCGCCCGCAAGCACTTCACCTCCGTCAGGCTCACCTTCGACAAAATAAGCTTCCTGCCCACCTCGGTGACCCAGAACCGCCTGGACGGCGCCCGCAACCTCTTCATCCTGGCCAAGCCGCAAAGGAACGTGGTCTTCGAGAGCAGGACCTTCGACCCGGAGCACATGCAGGATTTCATAAAGCTGCACTATGTCAAGCCGCCCAAAATGGAAAGCGTCACCAACATCGTCCAGTGCGTCCTCACGAACAACGTCTACTACATGGTGACCAACAAGCTTCTCACGGCCCAGGGGGAAAAAGAGGACGTCTGCCAGGCGGTAAAAACGGTGATAAGGGACGCCGTGGTGACCAACATCACGAAAGTGCCCGTGAAAAAACAGGACGCGCGCTTCCTGCCGCTCTGAGAAAAGCCTTACTTGTGGCAGGGCGGCTTGCTGTCCGCGTAACTGATCTGGCTGGAAAGGATGCCTTTTATGCTGGCCAGTTTTTCCGCCGCCAAAGAAACGTCCTTCGCCTTGCCGTGCAGAATGGTCAGATCAAGGAAGTAATCGCTTTCCTCGTGGGCGGTCTGGGAGCCTTTCGTAAGATAGGCCAGTTTCTTTTTAAGCCTGGCCAGCTCCGCCATGGTTTCCGGGCAGGCTCTGATCATCAGCGTGACGACGGCGAAGACCTGGTCGTCAGGCGCGGCGGAGGTTTTGGCGTTGAGAAATTTCCTGACCAGATCGCGCAAAGCCGCGGAGCGGTTCCTGTAGCCCGCCTCGCCGATCTTTTTGTCGAAATTTTTCAGGAGCCCCTCCTCGAGGGAGACTCCGAACCTGGTCATCTTCGCCATATCACCACTCTTTGAAGGATTCCTCCTCGTACTCCCTTTCCTTCTCCTCCATGCGCCTGTGCATCTCGTAGCGGATGTTGGCCTGCGCTTCCTTTTTTTCCGTTTGCTTCTCGTCGTTCAGCACGGCCATGCAGCTTTTCGTCATGGGATAGAGCTCGTCGGGGGCCAGGGCGCCGAAGGGCCAGAGGATGTAGCCGGGAATATAGTAGACCCAGGCCGTGTAGGCCGCCAGGTCGCCGTAGGTGGTGTTCCTGGTCTCCTCGTAGACTTTCATCTGATGGTCGTCGCCCAGCTCGATAAGCTTGTCGGAGCACCATTCTATGCCGTTCAGGGGGCAGACCAGGGTGTCGCCGATGGCGGCGAAGGGCAGGGCGCAGCCGGCTCCCACCTTGCAGCCGCTGACAAAAAGGACGCCGAGAACGGCCAATATAAGCAGACTATTTTTCATGGGAATCAATGGATCGGGGTGCCGGGATCCACTTCCGGGCTGTCGGTGGTTAAGAGCGTCACTTTGTCGTCGGTGCAGGCGCAGAGCAGCATGCCCTGGGATTCCAGGCCTCTCAGCTTGCGGTAAGGCAGGTTGCAGACCGCCACCACGTTCTTGCCGACGACTTCCTCGGGCTTGTAGTAGAGCGCGATGCCCGCCAGGATCTGCCTGGTCTCGCTTCCGAAGGAGACCTGGAGTTTCAGCAGCTTGTCGGCCTTGGGCACGTTTTCCGCTTCCAGGATCTTGCCGACCCTAAGGTCGACCTTTTCCAGATCCTCGATGGAGATCTTCTCCAGGGAGATCGTTCCTTCCGGCGCTTCGCCCGCGGCCTTGCTTTCCTCAGCCTGCTTGGCGTAGGCGTCGGCGGCCTTTCTCTCGGCCTCCTCTTCCTTTTCCATGCGCTCCACCGCCTTGGCCAGGCGCTGCAGCTCGGGCTCGATGTCCTTGTCTTCCAGCTTGCTGAAGAGGATCTTCGGTTCGCCGATCTTCAAGCCCGCCACTTCGCACTGCCAGGCCTCGTCCCAGGGCGTGTCTTCCAGTTTGCCGGTAAATCCCATCATGGAGTAGAGCGTTTCCATGGAGAACGGGATGAAGGGGAAGAAGGCCGTGTTCAGGGCCCTTATTATCCTGGCGCAGGTGTACAATACGGCGCCGCAGCGCTCCATGTCCTCTTTCCTGAGTTTCCAGGGTTCCATGGCGTCGTAGTAGCGGTTGGCGGCCCTGGCCATGTCCATGGCCCGGTTGACGGCCTGACGGTTCTTGTAGTGGTCGATGAGTTCGCCGGTCTCCAGCAGGCCCTTCCTCATCTCGTCCAGCACGGCATTGTCCTCGGCTGAAAGCTTGACGTTCTCCGGGACTTTGCCGTCGAAATATTTCTGCAGGAAGGTCACGGTGCGGTTGATGAAGTTGCCCAGAATGTTGGCCAGTTCGTCGTTGTTGCAGCGTTGCAGCGTCTTCCAGGAGAAGTCCGCGTCCTTGTTTTCCGGCAGGTTAGCCGCCAGGGTGTAGCGCAGGATATCCGGGGCGAAGCTCTTCAGGTAATCGGGCACCCACACCGCGTAGTCGCGGCTGGTGCTGAGCTTCCTGCCTTCCAGGTTCAAAAATTCGTTGGCGGGGATCTGGCTAGGCAGATTGTAGCCTTCCTGGGCCATCAGCACCGCCGGGAAGAAGATGGCGTGGAAAACGATGTTGTCCTTGCCGATGAAGTGGATCAGCTCGCACTCGGGATTCTTCCAGTAGTCTTTCCAGCGTTCCGGCTCCCCTATTTTCTCCGCCCATTCCTTGGTGGCGGAAATGTAGCCGATGGGCGCGTCGAACCAGACGTACAGAACCTTGCCCTCGCTGTCGGGCAGCGGCACGGGAATGCCCCATTCCAGGTCTCTAGTGATGGCGCGGTCGCCCAGTCCTTCCTTGAACCAGCCGCCGCAGTAGTTCATGACGTTGTCCTTCCAGTCCTTCTTGGTGGCCAGCCAGTCCTCCAGGTCTTTCTGGAAGCGGGCCATGGGCAGATACCAGTGGGTCGTCGACTTGACCACCGGGACCGTGCCGGAAATGACGCTTCTGGGATTGATGAGGCTCATGGGATCCAGCCAGCTGCCGCACTTCTCGCACTGGTCTCCCCTGGCGTTGGTGTTGCCGCAGTGCGGGCAGGTGCCCTGCACGTAGCGGTCCGCCAGGAACATCTTGTGCTCCTCGTCGTAGAACTGCTTGGATTCCTTGCTGACCAGCTTCCCGTCCCGGTGCATCTTCAGGAAGAACTCCTGGCTGGTGGCGTGGTGGATGGGCAGCGAGGTCCTGGAGAAATTGTCGAACTTGATGCCCAGGCCGGCGAAGCTGTCCCTGTTCAGCACGTAGTATTCGTCCACCAGCTGCTGGGGGGTGATGCCGCGCTTCCTGGCCGCGATGGTGATGGGCACGCCGTGCTCGTCGGCGCCGCAGATGAAGAC
>DBWD01000148.1 GCA_002308555.1 bacterium UBP3_UBA1247 | reverse complement strand
ACCAGGAGCGACCACAAATGCGGCACGGACCGCATCGTGGAGGCGCTTGGGAAGCTCGGGGAAAAATTCGACATCGTCGTGAACATTCAGGGCGACGAGCCCCTGATCGACCCGGCGGCCGTGGAAAAGGCCGTGGACGCGCTGGCGGGCGGATCCGCTGACTGGTCCACGCTCTGCCACCCCATAACCGCCGAGGAAGCGCGGGACCCCAACAAGGTCAAGGTGGTCATGGACGTCAACGGCCGCGCGCTGTATTTTTCCAGGGCGCCCATTCCTTATCCCAGGGACGGGTTCCCGGCGGAGTACTTCGGCCACATCGGCCTTTACTGCTACAGAAGGGAAGCCCTGCTCAGATTCGCGTCCCTTCCCCAGACGCCTTTGGAAAGCTCCGAAAAGCTGGAGCAGCTGAGGGCGCTGGAAAACGGCATGTCCATAGTCTGCGTGAAAGTGGCCGGCGCCGCCCCCGGGATAGACACTCCCGAGGACCTGGCGCGCACGGAGGAGATCCTGGCCAAAAGAGAGGCGGAAAAATGAAAGAGGCGAAACGCTACGACATAAACGTCGGCGCCCGCCGGGAAAAACTGGCGACGCGCAAAGTTAAGATCGCTTCCTTCCTCGGGGGAGGAGGGGAGAAACTATTCTTCCTGGCCGGCCCCTGCGTTATAGAAGATTTTGAGACGGTCCTTTACGAGGCCCGGGAAATGAAAAAAATCGCCGAGAGGCTGGGGATAAACCTTGTTTACAAGGCCAGCTTCGACAAGGCCAACCGCACTTCCGTGCAAAATTTCCGCGGCCCGGGTCTGGAGAAAGGACTGGAAATACTTAAAGCGGTGAAAGAGGACACGGGGCTTCCCGTCGTCACGGATGTTCACGAGTGCTGGCAGGTCGGGAAAGTGGCCGCGGTGGCGGACGTCCTGCAGATCCCGGCTTTTCTCTGCCGCCAGACCGACCTCCTGGTGGAAGCTGGGAAAAGCGGCCGCGTGGTCAACATCAAGAAAGGCCAGTTCGTGGCTCCCCAGACCATGGCCCAGGCCGTGGCCAAAGTGGAATCCACCGGCAACGATAAGATAATGCTCACGGAAAGGGGCGCCTCCTTCGGCTACGGCAATCTTGTGGTGGACATGCGCGGCCTCGCGGTCATGCGCCAGATAGGCGTTCCGGTCATATTCGACGCCACGCATTCCGTGCAACTGCCCAGCGGGCAGGGAACCTGCTCCGGCGGCGACAGAACTTTCGTGCCGCTTCTGGCCAGGGCCGCCGTGGCGGCCGGCGTGGACGGCGTTTTCATGGAAGTGCATCCCGACCCGGACAAGGCCCTCTGCGACGGGCCGAACAGCTGGCCGCTGGCCAATTTCGAGGAACTAGCCGCCATGCTTCTGAAAGTGGACGGCTGCGTCAACGGAGAATAAAATGGATCATTTGAGCGTCGCCCGCAACGTTTTGAAACTGGAAGCCCGCGCCATCGACGAGGTCTCCGAACGCCTGACGGATTCCTTCAGCCAGGCGGTGGAGCTGATGTTCGCCTCCAAAGGCCGCGTCATAGTTCTCGGCATGGGCAAATGCTTTCACATAGCCAGAAAAATAGCGGCCACGCTGGCCAGCACCGGCACGCCGGCCTTCGCCGTGCACCCCGGCGAGGCCTTCCACGGCGACCTGGGAATGATAGTGGACGGCGACGTGGTCCTGGCGCTTTCCAACAGCGGCGAGACTTCGGAAATGACCGCCATTCTGCCCTGCATAAAGCAGCGCGGGGCCAAGCTCATCGCCATGACCGGCCGCCCGGATTCCACCCTCGCCAAGGCGGCGGAAGTTTTCATCTCCTCCCACGTTCCCCGGGAGGCCTGCTCCTTCGGCATGGTGCCCACCTGCTCCTCCACGGTGCAGCTGGCCCTGGGCGACGCCCTGGCCATGGCTTTGGTGGAAAAGCGCAACTTCACGGAAAAAGATTTCGCCCTGCTTCATCCCGGCGGCGCCCTGGGGCGCAAGATGCTTAAGGTGGAGCAGATCATGCGCACGGGCGACAACCTGGCGAAAGTGACTCCCGAGGCCATAGTGCGCGACGTGGTGGTCCTGATGACCAAGACCAGGAACGGCGCGGCCTGCGTGGTGGACAAGGACGGCAAACTTTGCGGCTTCTTCACGGACGGCGATTTCCGCCGCACCATGCTGAAGGATCCGGAAGCGATCCTTCTGCCGGTCTCCGAAGTCATGACCAAGGAACCGACCACCATCACTCCCGGATACCTGGCCTCCGAGGCCGCCGAGATCATGTTCGGCTCCAACAAGAAATTCTCCCAGCTTCCCGTGGTGGACGAAAACGGCGTCCTGCTCGGGCTGCTGGATGACGACGAACTCATAGGAATGTAAAAAATGCCCCACTGGTGCGGAAATAATCCTACGGAAGAGCAGCTGAACACCCTCAGGGGCATCCGGGCCCTGGCGCTGGACGTGGACGGCGTGCTGACCAACGGCGGGATCATCTACGGCTCCGCCGGCATGGAGATCAAGCGTTTCGACTGCAAGGACGGCCTGGGAATGAGGCTGTGGCTGAAAGCCGGGCTCGAACTGGCCATCATCACGGGCCGCGAATCCGCGGCGGTGAGCGAAAGGGCCAGGGACCTGGGGCTGAAATACGTTTACCAGGGCTGCGGCGACAAGAAGGAAGTCATGAAACGCTTTTCCCGGGAAAGCGGGATCCCCCTGGAGAACATCTGCGCCCTGGGCGACGACATTATCGACATTCCCATGATGTCCATAGTCGGACTGCCCGCGGCGGTGGGGGACGCCTCCAGGGAAGCCCAGGAAGCGGCCCAGCTGATCGCCCTGAAAGGCGGTGGACTTGGCGCTGTCAGGGAAGTGATAGAATATATTTTGAAGGGACAAGGTCTCTGGGAAAAAGTCATCGCGTCATACTATGAATAAGCTAGCGTACATATTTCTGCTTCTCTTCTGCGCTCTTCAGCTGAGCGCCGCGGAGGATAGATCCGGCGCGAAATCGGCCGTGGCGGCCAGCCAGAACACCAAGTCCGGGACCAGCCGTGACGAAATGGTGGACGAGATGGAGATGCTGGAGGGCGTGACGCTCATGGAAGTCGACGAGAAGGGCGCCAGCCGCTGGGTCCTGGAAGGCTCCAGCGCCAAGCAGATAGAAGGGCTCAAGATCCGCTTCTTCGACGTCATCGTCACCCTTTACAGGAAAGACGGCTCCCAGGTCAAGGTCATCACGGCCCACGCCGACGTGAACAGGGAGAGCGGCGAGATCGAGACGGACGAGGTCGTCCAGATACTGGACGACGACAGGGTGATCAAGGGGCGCGGCATGTACGTCATCTACAACAAGGAACGCAAAGAGTGCAAGCTTTTCCACGACGTTGAAATAAAAGCCAAGATCGACAAGGGTAATTTGGATATCTTCAAACAGGGGAAATGAGTATGCTGAGATTCCTGCTTTTACTGATTTTATGCGCCGCTTTCGCTTCCGCCCAGGAAAAGGGCAAGAGCGAAGTGACCATCAACTCCGACGAGCTGAAATATTCCATCGAGGAGAACACTGCTTATCTCCACGGCCACGTGGTCGTGACCGACGGGGAAAGGAAGCTTACCACCGACAACGCCACGGTTTATTTCGACGAGGACAAGAAGGGCGGCGACGAGGCCGTGGAAGACCTGGGCATCAAGGGCGTCGACGGCTTCAGCCGCGTGGTGGCCGTGGGCAACGTCCACGTGGTCTTCAACGACCACCAGAACGTCAAGACGGAAGTCATCGCCGACCGCGGCATCTGGGAAAAGGCCAAGAACAAGGTGGTCATGACCGGAGGGCCCCCCATTGTGCGCAGCGGCTCGCATTACATCCGCTGCCGCATGCTCACGGTGGACCTCACCAAGGCCAAATGTAATTTCGAAGCGCCTGAGATCGTTCTCACGCCTTCCAAAGAAGAGAAGGAAAAATTCCTTTTCTAAGGAGCGGATCCCATGAAAAAAACGCTTTTGTTCGCGATAGTTTGCCTGCTTATCCTTGCCTGCTCCGCCAGGGCTGACGAGGAGGGCAACGGCCGCGTCCTCATAACCGCCGACAGCACCACCATGGAGACCAACGGGACCTTCGTCCTCACCGGCAACGTGAAGCTTACCTCCATGGGCGTTTTCGGAACGGCCAACAACAAGATCACCAACGTTTCCGTCAGGGCTGACAAGGCCATCGTTTACCAGGACCAGAGCACCCACGACATCGGCAAGATAGAAGCTTTCGGCAAAGTTCTCATCAGGACTTCCCAGGGCACCATCAGCGGCAACAAGCTGGTCTACAACGCCCAGCAGGACACCTTCCGCATGACCGGGGAGCCGGTGCTGCGTGATTTCAAGGGCAACACGGCTTCCGGCTCCGCCATTACCTGGGACAACCGCCACCGGAAACTTTCTCTGGAAGAGGGCGCCCGCATTTCCCTTAACGTGCGGGGCGGCAAGATGCACCTTCCGAATATCAAGGAGGAAAAATGAGCGAAGCAGCGAGCGATCCTAAAGACGCGATCCTTTATACGGAAAAGCTGGTCAAGACTTACAATCAGCGCAACGTGGTCAAGGGCGTCAGCATCCACGTCAACAAGGGCGAGATCGTCGGCCTTCTTGGCCCCAACGGCGCTGGCAAGACCACGACTTTCTATATGATCGTGGGCATCATCCGCCCCAACCAGGGCAGAGTCGTTTTCCAGGGCAGGGACATCACCAACGACCCGATGTGCGACCGCGCCCAGCACGGCATCGCCTACCTGGCCCAGGAGCCTTCCATTTTCCGCCGCATGACCTCCTTCGAGAACATCATGGCCATTATGGAAACGCTTCCCATGAAAAGGGACGATATGAAGAAGCGCTCCTACGAGCTCCTGGAGGAGCTCGGCATTTCCAAACTGGCGAAAAGCAAAGCCTACACGCTTTCCGGCGGCGAACGCCGGCGTCTTGAGATCGCCCGCGCGCTGGTCACCAGCCCCTCGCTCATACTGCTGGACGAGCCTTTCTCCGGCGTGGACCCCATCGCCGTGGCGGACGTGCAGCAGATCATCAGGGAGCTGAAGCACCGCGATCTGGCCATCCTTATCACGGACCACAACGTCAGGGAGACGCTTTCCGTCACGGACCGCGCCTACCTTATCAACCAGGGCGAGATCCTCATAGAGGGCTCGGCGGAAAAATTGATCAACGATCCCGAGGCCCGCAGGATCTATCTGGGCGAAGATTTCAAGATCTGACCGCAAGGGAAGGGGACGCGCAGGCGCCCCCTTCTTTTTTTTGCGTTTTTTCAAACCGGGCGTTTTCGGGACACATTTTCTCTCAGGTTTCAAGCGGGAATAATTCCCGCTTTTTTTATCTAAATTTTTGCTATAATTTAATAATAAAATAATTTAATTGTCAGTTAGGAGTCAGGTCTATGAAAAACGCCCTTCGCACGGCTGTTTTCTTTTTGTTTTTCATCCTTTCGGCGCGCGCGCAGACGCGCTGCATAGACATTGCGCCTATTCCGGAAAACCAGATCGACTCCGAGATCTCCAAAGAGCAGAGCGCCACGTTCGCGGCGGAAGTTATGGCCCTCAAACTGGGCGACCAGCTGGTCATAAAAACTTCCAGGACCACCAGCCTGACCGGCACGGTCTCGCGCTCCTACATGGACGTGAATTTCGTGGAGGTCAGGTCGGGCTTTCTTGACGACCGGCTCGGGCACTTCCGCATGACCTGGGACGACGACGCGGTGGTGGGCAGAGTCTACGACACCATGAAGCCTGAAAGCTACGACATCGTGAAGAAGATCGGCAATCACCCCGTTACCATCGACAGGCTGGACGTCAACGCTTTCAACAAGAAATATCCCCTGGCCTGCGGCAATGACGAATTCGAGCATGAATGCAAGATCAACGCCGGCATGGTGGCCGCCAACTACGATCAAAAGGACGATCCCGCCATCTGGAACGACGGCGTTATGGTGACCCAGACCTTCCTGGT
>DBWD01000062.1 GCA_002308555.1 bacterium UBP3_UBA1247 | reverse complement strand
GCGGCAAGAAGGGCACCACCGTGGTGCTGAGGATACTGAGAAAGACCAAGAAGGGCATCAAGCGCTTCGACCTGCCGCTGGTCCGCGACAAAGTCAAGCTGGAAGACCAGGGTCCCCGGATGGAGATCGTGGAGATCTGCCGCACCAACGGGCTGCAGCAGGCCAAGAAAGTCAAGGTCGCGGTCATCGAGCTGCCCTCTTTCTATCTCGACGCGGAAAGCCGGACCCTGACCGGGGACTTCGACCACTCGGCGGCCTCGGACGTCAGAAAGCTCCTTAATTCCTGCGGCACCCAGTCCGTGGACGGCGTCGTTCTCGACCTGCAGAGGAACGGCGGCGGCGTCCTTGACGAGGCGGTCAACATGGCCGGCCTGTTCCTGAAGCGCGGCAACGTGGTGCTGACCACCGACTCCCGCAATTCCATCTCCATACTGAACGACAAGAACCAGGCCATCAGCTACGCCGGGCCGCTGCTCATCACCACCAGCAGCCTCACCGCCAGCGCCGCCGAGATCGTCACCGGCGCCCTGAAAGCCTACAGGCGCTGCCTGGTGGTGGGGCAAAGCCAAAGCTACGGCAAAGGCACGGTCCAGCAGATCATCCCCCTGACGGGAAGGCTGGGAGCGCTGAAGATCACAAAGGGCCTCTACTACATCGCCGACGGCGTCTCGCCCCAGTTCGACGGCGTGAAGTCCGACGTGGTGGTGCCCTCCAACCTGGACGCCGTGCAGTACGGCGAGCGTTTCCTGCCCTGCGCCCTGGAGGCCCCGAAGATCGACTCCCATCTCTCTTTGGAATCCACCACCGGCCGCGGCGTCTGGACGCCCGTGGACGACGAGCTGATCGCCAGGCTGAAGAAAGCCTCCGCCGAGCGCGTGGCCGCCAGCGAAGCCTTCGCCGACATCAAGAAATTCGTGGAGAAGACCGCCAAGGAAAGGGAGCAGGTCTACATCACCATAAAGGAACTTTTGGAAGACAAGGACAAGTCCGAAGAGGACGAGGATGAGGAGGAAGACGAAATCGCCGAGGAGGAATCCGAGGACGACGACGAGCCCGACGCTCTGCCGGAGGACGACGTTTCCCAGGCCATGACCAAGACCGAAAAGGAGATCGCCAAACTGAGCAGGAAGCAGCATTCCGTCACCAACAACGTCCTGGTCCAGGAATCGCTGCAGATAATGAGCGACTGGCTTGTGCCCGACACCGTGAAATAAGAAGCGATGCTTACCCATACTTTTTGCTATATTCCCCGCAAAGGCAAAAATTACGACCGCCTCATGGCGGCCCGCGGCCTGGGCGACTGGCGCTCCGTCATGGAGTGGGAGCCCGAGCAGGCGGACCTGAAGAAAGCGCGCGCCATTAAGGCCGCTGCGAAGTCGGCCAGCGAGCATCTAGACATGGGCGACGTGGACTTCTTCGCGGAGCATCTCCCGCCCTCCGAGACCTGGCTCCTGTTCCCCTATTTCAGGGACAGCGTCTGCTATCTGGACATCGAGACCACCGGCATGGGCAAAGGCCTGGACTACACCACCGTCGCGACCATCTACGACGGGAAAGAGCTGCACGTTTTCGAGAAGGGCAAAAACATGGCGCGGCTTCCGGAAACGCTGGAACGCTACAAGATCTGCGTGACCTTCAACGGAAAGTGCTTCGACCTGCCTTTCCTGCGCGCGGAATTCAGAAGGCCCTTCGACCTGGTCCAGATCGACCTGCGCTACGTTTTCTCCTCCCTGGGCTACAAGGGAGGACTGAAAAAACTGGAGAAAGAGTTCGGGATCGAGCGCGGGGGCTGGACGGACCTGAACGGCTACGCCGCCGTGCTGCTTTGGCAGTGGTACCTGAGGGGCCTCAAGGGCGCGAGGGACACCCTCGTCGCCTACAACATACTTGACACCGTGGACCTGGAAAAACTCATGGTCATCGCCTACAACCTTAAGCTCGCCTCCTCAAAGTTTGACGACGTGAAAGAACTGCCCGCCCCGGAGGAAGTGGCCATACCCTTCGAGCCGGACCGCGCCGTCATCAGAAAGGCGCTGCTGGCCACAACCCGGGGAAATTTCTGATGGACATAGACATTCCCAGACTTCTCATAGCCGACAGCCGGGGCGAGATCATAGACTGCCCCGAGTTCGCCTGGCTCGGCATGGCCGGGCCGGAATGCTCGCTTCCGGAAAGCTGGATCCCGCTGCCCGAGGGCAGCGAGCTCTTCACGCTTCCCGGCCGCCTGCCCCTGGGCTGGGACGAGGAGAACGGCAGGCCCGCCGTGGTGGAGAACTATTGCGGCGAGCAGGCCCAGGCCGTGGCGGCCTTCATCGCCCCGGCCCACACTTCGCTCATGCGTCCCGCCTTCGAGAGGCTTCCCGGCGCTCCCATCCTTCCGCTTTACTGCTACACCGCGGTGGGCTGGCTCGACGACCATTTCGTGGTCCCCGCCGTGAGGATAGACAAGGACAAGCGCCAGGACTGCCGGACCTTCAGCGAGACGAAAGTCCGCCAGGGCGCGGCCAGGATAAAGAAGATCTACAAGAACAACCGGCTGGCCCAGCATCTGATGGACAACTGCTGCCTCACCTACCGCTGCCCCGCCGCGCGAAACTACGCCCTGGGCCGCTGGGAAATGCCCCTGCCCACCTCCCGGGCCTGCAACAGCCACTGCCTGGGCTGCATCTCCTTCCAGCCCGGCGACCACGTCTGCGCCTCCCAGAACCGCATCGCCTTCACGCCCACCGCGGAGGAGATCGCGCAGCTTGTCCTGGACCATTTCGCCTCCGCGGAAAAGCCCGTCGCCAGCTTCGGCCAGGGCTGCGAGGGCGAGCCGCTGACGGAAGCCGACGTGATCGCCGAAAGCATCCGGATGATCAGGGCGAAAACACCCTACGGCACCATAAATCTGAACACCAACGGCGGGCTCACCGAGAAGCTGGAGCAAGTCATCGACGCCGGATTGGACAGCGTCAGGATCTCCCTGAACTCCGCCAGGCCCGAGTATTACGAGGCCTACTGCCACCCCGCCTTCGGCTTCGAAGACGTCCTGAACTCCATCCGGCTCGCCAGGAACAACGGCGTGTTCGTCTCCCTGAATTATTTCGTTTTCCCGGGCTTCACGGACCAGGTCGGCGAATACGAGGCCCTGAGGAAGATCCTGGAGGATCCGGGCGTGGATCTCATCCAGTGGCGCAACCTCAACATCGATCCGGACTGGTACATCGAAACTCTCAACATCAGGACCGAAGAGCCAGCCATGGGCATGCTCGCCCTCATGGACCGCGTGCGGGAAGATTTCCCCGACGTGCGCTTCGGCTACTACAATCCTTTTCTGGGCAAGGAAAACCCGGCCCGGAAAACTGACAAGAAAAGCAAGAAATGAAAAAAGACGCTGAAAAAGTTTTCAGAAAAACTCTCCCCGCCGCTCCGGAAAACGACTGGAATTTCTCCGGCGAGAACGCCTTCGACTATCTCTACGACCTTTCGGAAGTCATAGGCTCCCGCCTGGGCGGAACGAAGGGCGAACGCGAGGCCGCGGAATACATCTCCAAAAAATTCCGCTCCTTCGGCATGCGGACCTTCCTGCACAAATTCCCCATCTGGGCCTACGACAACCACGGCTGCGAAGCGCGGGCCAGGATCGGGAAAGGAGAATGGAAAAGCGTTCCCTGCGAAGCCTTCATGCCCTGCTCCTCCACGCCCGCGGACGGCGTGAAAGGCAAGCTCTTCTTCGCCGTGCATGGCTACCAGGCGGCGATCTCTCCGGAAGTCAAAGACAAGATCGTCGTGGTCACCCAGGGCATTCCCAAAGAGGAAAGGGAGCACTTCCTGAGTTACAAGCCCAAGGCCCTCGTGCATATCGACGGCCGCTTCGAGACCCACCTGCACCGCCAGCTGACCGGCCACGAGTATTTCGCCAGCTGGGGCAACCTTCCCACCGTAAGCATCCCCTACCTGGACGCCCTTCCCCTGGTGGAGGCGAAGGAGGAGTGCGAGATGCGGATCACCATTAGGAACGAGGAAAAATACGTCTGGGGCCACAACGTCATCGGCGAGATCAAGGGAACGGATTTCCCCGAGGAGATAATCCTCATCTGCGGCCACTACGACACCCATTGGCAGTGCCCCGGCGCCACGGACAACGGCGGCGGCACGGTCATAGCCATGGAGCTGGCCAGGGTCCTCGCCAAAAAGAAACCGAAAAGGACCATCCGGTTCGCGCTGTTCAGCGGCGAGGAGTCCGGGCTGCACGGCTCGCTGGCCTACGCCCACGAGCTCTTCGAGAGCGACAAGAAAGAAAGGGCCAAAAAGTCCTTCGACCCCGTGAGCGGCAGAACGCTTTTGGAAAGGCACCGCCTGGGACTGAACATCGACGTCATGGGCTCCTTGCTGGCCACCGACTACATCCTCTTCTCCGGCCCGGAGGACCTGGGCGCCTCCATGCGCCTTCTGCTCTTCGAGATGAAGCGCAACTTCCGCTGCTCCCGCGCGCCCATGAGTTCCGACGGCACGCCTCTGGCCGCCGTGGGCATCCCGGTCGTCCAGTACGGCCGCTACGGCGCCGGCACCACCAAGGGCCACACCGGCGACGACAGCATCAAATATCTTTCCCCCGAGGCGCTCCTGCTCTCCGGCGACCTCTGCCTCACCTGGCTGAGGCGCTACGTGGTGGACACGCCGACGCTTCCCTTCAAGCGGGAGGTTTCCCCAGAGGACATCAAGAAATGCGAGGATTACTTCCAGGGCAGGCGCGGCCGCGACCCCAGGTTCGAGACGAAAAGGCTCTTCCCCAAGGGCGATCCCAAGATCAAAGATCCCGCGAAAAAATCCTTGGAATAAATTTAACCTTAAACCACAAGACAAAAGATGAAGTCGATAACAATTGAAGCGCTCTACAAGGAAAAACTTTTTTCTTCCAAAGGCATTCCGCAGTTTCATTTCATGAATTCCGGCAAGACCTACTCCCGCCTCGAGGACGGGAAAAGGGTGACCGTGTACGATCTGAAAAGCGGCAAGCTCATCAAGACGCTCTTCGACATAGAAAAGCATCCAGAGCTCAGGGCGGAAAAGCTGCACAGCTACGCCTTCAGCAAGGACGAGAAGAAGCTTCTGCTGGCCGTGGATTTCGAGAAGATCTACCGCCGCACCTTCTACGCCTCCTACTTCGTCTACGATCTCGAAAAAAAGACCGCGTCCCCCGTCAGCGCCAAAAAGCGCCAGAGGCTGGCCTCCTTCTCCCCGGACGGCAAAAAGGTCGCCTTCGTTCTCGAGAACGACCTTTACGTAAAAGACCTCGCGAGCGGCAAGGAGACACGCTTGACAAATGACGGCAAGGCGACGAAGATCATCAACGGCGCCCCCGACTGGGTCTACGAGGAAGAGTGGTACATGACTTACGGCTACCAGTGGTCCCCGGACAGGGCCAGCCTGTCCTACCTCAGGTTCGACGAGAGCAAAGTGAAAGAGTACCGCATCGATTTCTACCGCGGCACGGACTATCCCAAGCCTTTCGTCTACAAGTATCCCCGGGCCGGCGAGGACAACTCCAAGGTCACCTGCCACGTCTTCGACCTGAAGACCGGGAAGACCCTGAAGCTCGACACCGGCGGCGACGACATCTACATCCCCACGATCCAGTGGGAGCCCAAGGGCAAGTATCTCTATCTTCTGATCGTCAACCGGCTCCAGAACCACTTCCAGTGGGTCAGGGCCCCGAAAGGCAAAACCGAGCTCGAGTGCGTCTACGAGGAAGCCAACGAGCGCTACTGCGACATCGACCAGCAGCTCTACTTCCTGAAAGAGAGCCCTGAGTTCCTGCTGAGGACCTCCAGGAGCGGACGCTGGCACATGATCCGCTGCAAACTGGACGGGACCTACCTGGGCCACCTCACCAACGGCGAATGGGACGTCTCCGCCCTCAAGGCGGTGGACGAGAAGAAAAAGATCGTCTATCTCGAGACCACCAAGACGAACCACCTGCAGCGCCAGCTCTTCAAGGTCGGGTTGAACGGTGAGAAACTGGAGCGCGTCACCAAAGGCCCCGGGACCCACAGCGTGACTTTCAACTCCGACGCCTCCCTCTACATCGATCAGCTCTCCACGAACCAGGCTCCCCCCGTCTACACGCTCCACACTTCCGACGGCAAAGCCCTGCGCGTCCTGGAGAACAACGCCGCCCTCAAAAAGCGCCTGAAGGACTACCCCGTCACCAAAAAGGAGATGTTCCATTTCGTGACGCCGGAGAAGACCAAGCTCTTCGGTTGGATAATCAAGCCCTGCAAGTTCGATCCCAAGAAGCGCTATCCCCTCTTCATGACCTTCTACAACGGCCCGCATTCCCAGGCCGCC
>DBWD01000025.1 GCA_002308555.1 bacterium UBP3_UBA1247 | reverse complement strand
GACGACCATCTCATGGGCATCACCCACGTCATGCGCGGCGACGAGTGGATCTCCAGCACGCCGAAACATATCTGCCTTTACAACGCCTTCGGCTGGGAGCCCCCGGTTTTCGCGCACCTGCCGGTCATCCTGAAGCCGGGCGGCGGCGGAAAGCTCTCCAAGCGCGACGGCGACGTCTCCGTCTTCCAGTACAGGGACAAGGGCTATCTGCCCGAGGCCCTCGTGAACTTCCTGGCCCTGCTGGGCTGGGCTTATTCCGAGACCCAGGAGATCGTCACCGTGGACGAGATGATAAAGGCCTTCAGCCTGGACCACATCAACAAGGCCGGCGCCCAGTTCCACGTGGAGAAACTGAACTGGATGAACGGCGAATACATCCGCAAGCTCACCGTGGAGGATCTCACCGAGCGCTGCTGGCCTTATCTTGTCGGCGCCGGTCTGGTCAAGGAAGACCGGGACAAGAGTTCCCTGCACTATATCATGAGCCTGCTTCAGCCCCGCCTGGTGCTCCTGACGGACGTGGTGGACATGATCTCCTACTTCCTCAAGGACGAGATAGAATACAACGAGGCGGACGTCAGAAAGATCCTGCGCAAGGAAGGCGTCAGGGAAAACCTGGCCGCCCTGCGCCCGGTGCTGGCGGAAAACGATTTCACTCCGGAAAGCCTCAACGAGGCCATCCACGCGTTCATGGCCGCCAACGAGCTTTCCCCCAAGAAAGTCATGCAGCCCCTCAGGGTGGCCGTCACCGGCCGCTCCTGCAGCCCCGGCATGTTCGAGACGCTCTACGCCCTGGGCAAGGAAAAAGCCCTGAAGCGCCTGGACTACGCCGTGTCCTCCTTAACCGAGCCTGAAAACGCCTGATGCTCACCGTCGCTCTGGTCGGACGCCCCAACGTGGGCAAATCAATTCTCTTCAACAGGCTCTCCGGGAAACGGCTCGCCATCGTCGAGGAGACCAGCGGCGTTACCCGCGACAGGCTCTATTCCACCATATCCCACGACGGAGTCTCCTTCAGGCTCGTGGACACCGGCGGACTGGTGACCGATCCCGACGCCCTGGAGAAAGACATCACCAGGCAGACCGACATCGCCCTCAAGGAAGCCGACCTCATCCTTTTCGTGGTCAGCGCCCAGGAGGGCCGCACCCCCATGGACGACGTGGTGGCTTCCAAGCTCAGGAAGACCGGCAAGGAGACCTGGCTCGTCATCAACAAGGCCGACAACGAGAAATTCCAGCACGCCTGGACGGATTTTTCCGGCTACGAATTCTCCCCCTGCGTGACCGTCTCCGCCATGCACGCCCTGGGCACCGACGACCTGCTGGACCGCCTGCTCCTGAAAGCCTCGCGCTTCGAGGGCTCGCGGGAAGACAAGGAGGAAACTGAGGAAAGCGGAAACGCGGAAATAGAGAAAGCCCAGGCTTTCTCCATCGCCTTCGTGGGCAAGCCCAACGCGGGAAAATCCTCCCTGCTGAACGCCCTGGCGGGCTTCGAGCGCTCCATCGTCAGCGATATTCCCGGCACCACCAGGGACAACGTGGACACCGCCATCGACTGGCAGTTCAAAACGAGGTCCGGCGAGAGCAAGACCAAAAGGATCCTGCTGGTGGACACCGCCGGCATCCGGCGCAAAAGATCCATCGACACCAAGCTGGAAGTCTTCTCTGTGTCCCGCTCGGAGGCCGCCATCAAGAGAGCCAACGTTTCCGTCCTGCTCATAGACGCCACCGCCGGAATTTCCGTGACGGACAAGAAGATCGCCGCCACCATCGCCGACTGCGGGCGTCCCTGCGTCATCGGCGTGAACAAATGGGACCTGATGCGCGGCAAGACCGACCGGGCCGCCTACCTGGGCTGGCTCAGGAACGAGCTGCCTTTCCTCTCCCACGCCCCCATAGTCATGATCTCCGCCAAGGAGAAGAAAAACATTCCCGCCCTGATGGAGGAGGCCCACAAGCTTTTCCTCGCCGTTTCCAAGAAAGTCAGCACCGGCGTCCTGAACAGGGCCGTGCGGGAAGCCCTGGAAAAGCAGAGCCCGGCCGCCATTCAGGGAAAAAGACTGAAGTTTTTCTACGCCACCCAGACGGACTGCGAGCCGCCCACTTTCCTGCTTTTCGTCAACGACCCCTCGCTGGTGATGGGCTCCTACGAAACTTACCTGAAGAAATCCCTGCGGGCCTCCCTGAAAATGGAAGGCGCGCCCCTGAAGCTGGAGTGGAAGGCCAGAGAATCACAATATCACGATTAAGTTATGCTTCTGGCCGTTCTCGCTTACCTCATAGGATCCCTGCCCCTGGGCTTTCTTCTGCGCCGCTTCAACGTCCTGCACGTGCCCGCCGCGCCGCTCTCCATGGCCGCTGATTTTTCCACCGGGCTGGCGGCAACCTATTTCCTGCCCAAGCTGCCTTATTTCCTAGCCCGCTTCGGCCTGGGCTTCCTGGCCTATCCCCTGGCCAACGAGGCGCAGCTGGGAGCCAGCGTGCTCATCTCCGCCGTGCTGGGGCATTATTTTTCCGTTTACGTCTGCGGCTGGGGCGGCCTGGGAACGTCCCTCATCATGGGCGGCTTCCTCGTGCTGACTCCCTACGCCGCCCTGGTCTCCTTCGCCCTGGTCGGACTTGTTCTGCTCGTCACGCGAAAAATGAAATACGCCTCCCTCTGCGGCGGCCTTTCGCTGCCGTTCCTGGTCCGCTATTTCTATCCTCTCGACTACATCTACCTGGGCGCCGCCATACTCTGCGCCCTGCTGCTGATATTCACCCACACCAGTTTCATAAGGAAACGCCCCGCATGAAGCTCACCCGCCCCTACCTTGTCAACCTCATCAACCGCCAGCGGCTGGTGGACGTCTCGCAACTTAGACTCTGCGAGCTCGTGGAGCGCGTCCTTAGCGAGGAAAAAGCGCCCCGGGTCATGGGCATGAACGTCATGTTGGTCCGCGACCCCGTGATCAGGCGCTACCACCGGGATTTCATGGGACTGGACTCCCCCACCGACTGCATAAGCTTCCCTCCGGAAGACCTCGACCAGGCCAATGCGCTGGAGCCCGCCTGCGGCGACTGCGTGATCAGCGTGGACCACGCCCTGGCCTACGCCCTGGAAAACGACGTCCTCTTCGCGGAGGAAATAGCGCGCTACGCCGTGCACTGCACTCTCCACTGCCTGGGCTACGACGACCAAACGGCCGCCGACCGCCGCCGCATGTTCGCCAGGCAGGAAAAATATATACGTTACTGGAGAACTAATCTCTACACCACAAAATAATGGATCCTG
>DBWD01000133.1:5127-5424 GCA_002308555.1 bacterium UBP3_UBA1247 | reverse complement strand
ACCGTCAAGGTCTGGCGCAACGACAACAAGCGGGAAATAAAAGTCCGCGGCGTTGCGGACGGCGCCTACCATTCGGTGGACGTCAACAGCAAGATCGTGCTGGGCCGCTATATCGGAACTAACGACTTCTTTGTCAGGAAGAACGGCAAGTACGTCTTCAAAGAACACGATTATCTCCACCCGGACAAGAAGTAATATGGACAAGCGCGTCGACTGGGATACGTATTTCATGAACATCGCCAAGGAGGTGGCGACCCGCTCGACCTGTCCCAGGAAAAGCGTGGGCGCCGTCATCGT
>DBWD01000133.1:0-5086 GCA_002308555.1 bacterium UBP3_UBA1247 | reverse complement strand
CCGCACTGCACGGACGTGGGCTGCGACATGGAGGACGGCCACTGCGTGGCCACGGTCCACGCCGAGGCCAACGCCATAATCCAGGCCGCCCGCAACGGCGTGTGCATAGACGGTGCGGACATCTATGTCACCGCCAGTCCCTGCTGGAACTGCTTCAAGCTTATAGCCAACAGCGGCATCAAGAGGATCTATTACGGCGAATTCTACCGCGACGAGAAAAGTTTGAAAGTCGCCAAGGAATGCGGGATCGAACTGATCTCGCTGGAAAAGAAGGACTGATCCTTTGGCCACGCTCGTTTCCCTGCATTATTTCGCCACCGGTCCCGGGCAGGAACTCTACCGCTATCTTCGCGAAAGAGGGGAGGAGGCGGCGCTGTGGGAAATTCCCTTCGATTTTTCCAACAGAGATTTCTGCCGCTTGACGGTTTTCCAGGACGGGAAGGAATGGACTTGGGAATGCCCGGCGCCGAAAGGCCCCAAGTTCTGGCGCTATCTCAGGGAGCTAAGCCTTACGAAAAAAGTTCTGTCACTTCTTGAGAACAAAGGTTTTTCGGTCGACACTTATATCGGCAACGGCGCCTTCGACACGCTGACGGGCATAAGGAAAAAGATAGCGAAGACCGTGCTTTTCACCATCGACTACGCGCCCCAGGCCCAGCCCTGGTACCTCAGGGGGATCTACCGCGCGCTGGACAAGTACGTTTGTGAAAGGGCGGCGGCGGTCTGGAACCTTTCGCCCAGGATGCAGCTGGCCAGGGAAAAAAGCTGCCCGGGCCTGAAATGCCGCAAAGTCCTCACGGTCCCGCACGGGACGAATTTTCGGAGGAACGCCCTTATCAGGAAACTTCCCGCCAACAGCCGGAGCCTCGTTTTCATGGGCCATCTGAAGGCCGATTCCGGCGCGGACCTGGTTTTGAGATCGCTGCCGGGACTGCTTGAAAAATTCCCGGACCTTACCTTCACCCTGGCTGGCAGCGGACCCTTCGAAGGCGAACTGAAAAAGATCGCGGAGAAACTTGACCTGGGGTCCAGAGTCCGCTTCACCGGCTTCGTGGAGAGCCACGACGAGCTGGAGAAACTGATCTGCTCCTGCGCGGTGGGGCTGGCGCTCTACAATCCCGAAAGAGACGTCTTTTCCCGCGACGCCGATCCCGGGAAGCCCAAGGTCTACCTGGGCTGCGGCCTGCCCGTCATCATCACTGACGTTCCCCTGGTGGCGCGCGAGATCGCTGAAAGAAGAGCCGGCGTCGTGGTGGAATACGGCGAAAGTTCTCTTCTGAAAGGCCTGGAGGAGATATTGTCCGATTATCCCGCCTTCCGCGCCGCCGCTGAAAAGATGGGCGAGGATTACGACTGGGAAAAGATCTTCAAGCGGGCCCTGGAGTCCCTGGCGTGAGCAGGCAGAAGGAAACGAAGATCGACGCCCACGCGCTGAAGGTCCTGGAATATCAGGAGCTCCTCAACGTGCTGGCGGAGTTCGCCTCCACCGAGGGCGCGAAAAATTATATTCTGGAGCTGAAGCCTTCCACCGTCAGGGAAAAGGCGGAGCTGTTCCTGAAGGAGACCGGGGAATTCATTGACCTCCTGGACAGGGGCTGCGCGCCGGTCATAGGGGACATAAAAGACCTCTCATTCTGGTTCGAGAGCATAACCTCCCGCCGGGTGCCCTTCGAGCCCGAGGAGCTGAACGACATCGCCTCCGCCCTGGAAGCGGCGGTTTCCCTGAAAGCCCAGCTGAAGTCCCTTGCCGATTTTATTCCCCTGATGTCTTCCTGGGGCGAAAAGATCGCGGATCTCTCCGACCTTACGAAAGCCATCAGGGACGTGATCTCCCCGGACGACGCGGTCAGGGACGGCGCTTCCCCAGAGCTTAAGGAAATCAGGAAAAAGATCGCGAAGCTGGAGAGCTCCGTGCAGGAGAGGATAACGCGCATATTGAACAGCGCCTCCCTGAAGGACGCGCTGGAAAACCGCAACATTCTGGAACGCAACAACCGCCCGGTCATCGCCCTGAAAGCCTCCTCCCGGCGCCTGGTGCCCGGAGTGGTCCACGACAAGAGCCAGACCGGCCAGACCGTCTACCTTGAGCCCCAGGCAGTCTTCAGTTTGGTCAACGAGCTGGAGGAGACGCGCTACGACGAGCGAAGGGAGATCACGAAGATACTCTGGGAGCTGACCTCCAAGTTGGCGGACAGGCAGCTGTCGGCTCTGCTGACCGCCAAGGCGGTCACCTATGTGGACATGACCATGGCCAAAGCCCGCTTCAGCCACGCCTACGGCTGCGTGGAGCCCGCTTTGACCTCCGACGGCGCGCTAGTGTTGGACGAGGCCAGACACCCCCTTCTCGGCCGTTTCCTGGCCTTGAAGAGCCGCCGCCGTCCCCGGGAGGCCATGGAGCGTCTGACGCCCCTGAGCATCAGGGTGGGGGAGGATTTCAACATCGTGGTGGTCACCGGCCCCAACACCGGCGGCAAAACGGTGGTGCTGAAAACGCTGGGGCTGCTGGTATTGATGGCCCAGAGCGGCGTGCCTATTCCCGCCGGCTACCAGACGAAGATCCCGGTATTCAAACAAATTTTCGCGGACATCGGCGACGAGCAGAGCATAGAGCAGAGCCTGAGCACCTTCTCCTCCCATCTCATCAACATGGCGGAGATCCTCAGGAAAGCGGACGCCGAGAGCCTTGTGCTGCTGGACGAACTTGGCACGGGCACGGATCCCACGGAGGGCGCCGCCCTGGGCATGGCCACGCTTGATCTTCTCAGGGAGAAAGAGGCGCGGACCGTCATCACCACGCACCTGGGCGCGCTGAAAGCCTACGCCTACCAGGCCCCGGAGGTGGAGAACGCCTCCATGGAATTCGACAGGGGCACGCTGCTTCCCACCTACCGCCTGCTACTGGGCCAGCCAGGCAGCAGCAATGCGCTGGCCATCGCCAGGCGCTACGATCTGCCCAAGGAAGTGACCGACCGCATGGAGGAGCTTCTCAAGGAGGAAAACGAGGACACCAGCGACCTGATCAACCGGGTGCAGCACGTGAAGTCCGTGGCGGAGAAAGCCAGAAGAAGGAACGAGAAGCTCAGGGTGAAGCTGACCCAGAGCATAAAGGACGCGGAAAAGGAGAAAGCCTCCTTCAAAGAGGAGGCGGAAGCCAGGATCTCTTACATCATGGATGATGTGATCAGGGAGACGGAGGAATTTTCCAAAGGCTGCGAAAACGCTCCCGAGCCCTGGAAGAGCTTGGTCGCGAAATACAGGAAGCGCATAGGCGAGATCGCCAAGGGCACGCCCCGGGAGCAGTACCGCGAGAATTTCCTGGCGGACCTGGCGGTCGGGCAAAGAGTTTACGTGTCCAACCTCCGCGCCTTCGGCGAGACCGTGAAGATAAACCAGAGGCAGAAGACCGCCAGGGTGAAAGTGGAAGGCCTGCTTTACGACGTGCCTTTCGCCAACCTGGAGGAGAAGCCCTTCGCCGTCCCCGACGTCCGCAAGGTGGTCAAGCCGGCGCCCGCGCCGAAAAAAGAGAAAGTCATGACCGCTCCCGCGCCGGCCGTGGTCATAAGGCGGACGCCTGATCCCAACCGCGGGCAGTTCCTGGCGAAACTGAAGGAAGGGGACGAAGTCTTCGTTCCCCAGCTGCAGTCCCGCGGCCGCGTGAAACGTTTCGACAAGACCAGGAGCAAGGTCAGGGTCGATCTGGGAACCATCGAGGTCCAGGTCCCGCTGGACAGCCTGGAAAGGCCTTAGGGAAGGGCGCGAAAACTTGCATTCTTAAGCCCTATATTGTATAATGCTGGCTACAAAAATGGTTTCGGAGTGTAGCTCAGCCTGGCTAGAGCGCTACGTTCGGGACGTAGAAGTCGGAAGTTCGAATCTTCTCACTCCGACCATTTAAAAAAACCCGCGGATCAGATCCGCGGGTTTTTGTTTTCCTTGAAATATTCAGGCCGCTCAGCCTTTCCAGAAAGGCGACATGGCGCGGATGCGCGCTATTATCTTGGGCATCTCGGCGACGACGTAGTCGATCTCCTCCTCGGTGGTGTAGCGGCTCAGGCTGAACCTGACGGCGCTGTGGGCCAGCTTCCTGTCCAGACCCTGGGCCAGGAGCACGTGGGAGGGTTCCAGGGATTCGCTGGAGCAGGCCGAGCCCGTGGAGGCGCAGATGCCCCTGTCGCTCATGGAGAGAAGGATCGCCTCACCCTCGATGAACTCGAAGGAGATGTTGGTGGTGTTGGGCGTGCGGCTGTTTTTGTCGCCGTTCATGTAGGAGTAGGGGATCTCGAGAAGCCCCGCTTCCAGCTTGTCCCTCAGCCTTCTGATCTCGGTGTTCTCGTATTCCAGCGCTTCCTGGGCCAGGGCGCAGGCTTTGCCCAGACCCGCCACGTAGGGCACGTTTTCCGTGCCGGCCCGGCGGCCGCGCTCCTGATGGCCGCCTGCCAGGAAAGAGACGAAGGGCGTGCCGCGCCTGATGTAGAGGGCCGCGATTCCCTTCGGGGCATGGATCTTGTGGCCGGAGATGGAGAGAAGGTCGACGGTGATCTTCCGGACGTCCAGGGGGATCTTTCCCGCGGCCTGGACGGCGTCAGTATGGAACAGCGCGCCGGACTCGTGGGCGATCTCCGCGAGCTCCGCCACCGGCATGACGTTGCCGGTCTCGTTGTTGGCCCACATGACGGAGACCAGGGCGGTCTTTTCGCTCACGGCCTCCCTCAGGGAGGCGGGATCGACGAGGCCGGTCTTGCCCACAGGGAGCACCTTGACCTTGTAGCCTCTTTTCTCCAGCGGCTTCCTCAGGTTGAACACCGCGGGGTGTTCCACGTCGGAGATGACAACTTCATCGCGCCCGCCGGCGGAGGGGGCTTCCAGGGCCTGCAGGGGGCCCAGAACGGCGGTGCTGTCGCTTTCCGAGANNCCGAGCCGCAGCTGGTGAAGATTATCTCGTCTGGATAGGAGGCGTTGAGGAAATTGGCGACGGACTCCCTGGCTCTCTCCACGGCCTTTATGGGCAGCCTGGCGGATTCGTACATGCTGGAAGGATTGAAATACTGGTCCTTCAGGTAGGGGAGCATCTCCTCCAGGACTTCCG
>DBWD01000141.1:3000-3862 GCA_002308555.1 bacterium UBP3_UBA1247 | reverse complement strand
TTGCCGACCTTGATGCCGTGGAACCTGACGGAGGAACCCGTGCTGAGGCCTCCCAGGCTTTCGCTGAACTCGATGTAATAGGTGTCCTTGGACTTCATCCACTGGGTGCCCACCAGGGAAAGGATGATAGCCACCAGAAGAAGCGCGCTCACCAAGAGAAAGATGATCGCTTTGATCTTGTCGGAACTGCTAATTGCCATGATTTTCTCCCTTTATTTTTTCTCGCCCTGGGCGCTTATTTCGTGATTGCGGAAAAACTCCACGGCCCGGATGTCCGTGCTGGCTTCCATTTCCGCCAGCGTTCCCCGGGTTATGATGTGGCCGTCGTAGAGCATGATCCCGCCGTCCGCTATTCTCCTGATGCTGGTCATGTCGTGGGTGACCACCACCACCGTTATGTTCAATTCCTTTTTCAGGCGCAGAATGATCTCGTCCAGCTCCGCGGCCATCACCGGGTCCAGGCCGGTGGTGTGCTCGTCGAAGAACATCATCTCGGGGTTCATGGAGAGGGCCCTGGCGATGGAGGCGCGCTTCTTCATGCCGCCGGAAAGCTGGGCCGGCAGCAGATCCTTGGCGTGCAGAAGGTCCACCAGGCTGAGGTTCCAGTCCACGATGGAGTCTATGACCGAGGCGGGATAGTCGGTGTATTCCTCCAGCGGCAGCGCCACGTTCTCCCCCAGGGTCATGGAGTTGAAAAGCGCGCCGCCCTGGAAGACCATGCCGATCCTTTTCCGGACGCCGTACAATTCGTCGTCGGAGAGGCCCACGATGTTGGTGCCGAAAATGCTAATGTTCCCGGAGTCCGGCTTGATGAGGCCCAGGAGGTTCCTGAGGATGGTGGTCTTGCCGCTGCCGCTGCCGC
>DBWD01000141.1:543-2977 GCA_002308555.1 bacterium UBP3_UBA1247 | reverse complement strand
ACCTGGAAGCTGATGCCGTCCAGGATTACCCGGTCGTCAAAACTCAGCCTCAGGTCGCTGACTTCGATTATGTTCTCGTAATGTTCCATCCTTTGTCAGCGGTTGTAGTAGAAAAGCACGGTGAAGAAAAGGTGCGCCAGGGCGATCCAGATGATGGTGACCACCACGCTCCTGGTGGTGGAGCTGCCGATGCCCTCGGCGCCGCCCTTGGTGGTGAGGCCGTGGTAGACGGCGATGTAGGCTATGATGACGGCGTCCGCCAAACTCTTGGCCAGGCCGTTGAAAACGTCGGAGACGTGCATGCCGCTGACCGTCTGGTTGAAGTAATCGTAAGTGGAGACTCCCAGCTGGTAGTACGAGAAGACATAGGAGCCGTAGATGCAGACGATGTTGGCGAAAAGGGTCAGGCAGGGCAGGATTATGATAAGGGCCACGAATTTCGGGACCACCACGTATTTCGTGATGCTGATGCCCATGGCCCGCAGGGCGTCCATCTCCTCGCTGGTGACCATGGCGCCTATCTCGGCGGTGATGGCGGAGCCGCAGCGGCCCGTGACCAGAAGCGAGGCCAGCAAGGGACCGATCTCGCGCACCGTGACCATGCCCACGATCTTGGCGACCATGACCGCCGCCCCCAGCCGCTCAAGCTGGGCGCCGCCCTGCATGGCAAGGATGAGGCCCATGATGAAGGAGACCAGCAGCACGATGCCCACGGAGCGCATGCCGCAGGAAGTGATCTCGTACAAAGTTCTGGAATAGCGGAAGCCGTGGGGAATGAAGGGTCCGCAGACGGTCCAGTAGACCATGTCCTGCATCAGGCTCAGAAGGTAGCGGAGCATTTTCAGGAAGCGGTCAGTGGCCAGGATCAGGCGGTAGATGTTGCGCTTTCCGGAAATGGCCACCTTCGCCACGGCGCTGACGTTCCTTCTGCTCTTGGTGAAAGCGATGAACCGCAGGGTCTCCTCCGGAATGTCCTCGAAGATCCATTCGATCTTCTGCTTCTCAAGCCTGGAGACCACGTCCGCCAGGATGGCGGAGCGGGTGATGGGCCAGGTCTTGACCTCGTGGCCGTTGACGCAGACCTTGATGTTGCGCCGGTCCTTGTAGGCCGCCATGATCCTCAGGCACTCGGGATAGTCGAAGTTCGAGGAAAGGATCCAGGTGCTGACGTTCGGATCAGACATATTTCTCCCCCCTCAAAGCTTGGAAATTAGCCTCCACGTCGTGGACCCTCACGAGGGCCGCCCCGTTGGCGACCGCCAGAAGATTGGCTTTTATGGTGCCCTTCAGGCCGGGATTGTCCGGGCCTTCCGGCAGCGCGGGATCCTCCCTGGTGAAGCGCTTCCGGGAAGCCGCGCACATGACGATGTTGTCGCCTGTCAATACTTCCAGATCCTGGATTATCTGCCAGTTGCAGTTGACGGTCTTGCCGAAGCCCAGGCCGGGATCCCAGACCACCGCTTCCCTCATGATGCCGTAGGAAGAGGCGAAGGCGGTCCTTTCCCGCAGGAAATTTCTGATCTCCTCGATGCCCACATCCCTGTCTTCCCCGCTGGCCAGTTCCTTCGGCGCGTGGGTCAGTATGAGCCCGCAGCCGTAGCGGGCCGCCACCTCCGGCATCAGAGGATCGCTCAGTGAGGAGACGTCGTTGATGATGTGCGCGCCCTCCTTGAGGGCTTCCATGGCGACCGCGGCTCTCCTGGTGTCTATGGAGAGCGGGACGTCCGGCAGGGCTTCCCTGATCTTCCGCAGGGCCGGGATAAGGCGCTTCAGCTCCCTTTCCTCGGAGACGGCGTAGGCTCCCGGCCTGGTGGATTCGGCTCCCAGGTCGAGGATGCTCGCGCCTTCCGCCAGCAGTTTCCTGGCTCTTTTCAAAGCGCCCTCGGGGCTTTCGCAGCGGCTTTTGGCGTGGAAGGAATCCGGCGTCAGGTTCAAGATCCCGACGATCAAGGGGCGCTCGAAGCGCAGCTTCCGATCCCTGATTTGCCAGCGCCAAAGATCCATCGCCCTACTGCTCCTCCCCTTCCGAAGTTTTTTCCGGCTCCGCCGCTTCCCCGTTCTCTTCCGCCGGGGAGGCCTGGTCCTCCGGAGCCGCGGCCTCCTCCGCTTTCTTTTCCTCCGCTTCCCGGGCTTCCCTGTCCTTTTTGAGCTCGCGGCCTTCCAGAATGTCGGTCACCTCGGAGCCGTCCAGGGTCTCGTAGCGCAGCAGGGCCTCGGAGAGTTTGTCCAGCTCGGCGCGCTTCTCCGTCAGCACCCGGAAGGCTTCCTGGCGGGCTTTCTCGATGAAAGCGTTGATCTCGGAGTCGATGAGGTTGGCGGTCTCGTCGCTGTAGTCCACCTGGCGGCTGACTTCCCGGCCCAGGAACAGCGTTTCCTCGCGCTGCCCGTAGACTCTGGGCGAGAGCTTGTCGCTCATGCCCCACTCGCAGACCAT
>DBWD01000141.1:0-524 GCA_002308555.1 bacterium UBP3_UBA1247 | reverse complement strand
GTGATGTCGCCGAAGACGATCTCCTCCGCCACCCGGCCGGCGTACAGTGAGACCAGCATGTCTTCCAGCTCGGCCTTGGACCTGTGCATGCGGTCCTTCTCCGGCAGGGAGAAAGTGGCGCCCAGGGCCTGGCCTCTCGGAATGATGGTGACTTTGTGCACCGGGTCGCCGTGCTTGGCCAAAGCCATGACGATGGCGTGGCCGCTCTCGTGCACCGCGGTGATGCGGCGGTCCTTCTCGTCGATGGTCAGGCTGCGGCGCTCCCGGCCGAAGCAGACCTTGTCCCTGGCCGCCTCGAAATCATCCATGGTGACCAACTCGTGGTTCTGCCTGGCGGCCCAGATGGCCGCCTCGTTGACGATGTTCTCCAGTTCCGCGCCGGAAAGACCGGGCGTCTCCCGGGCCACTTTGTTGAGATCCACGTCCTCCGCCATTTTGATCTTTTTGGCGTGAACGTTCAATATCGCTTCCCGGCCCTTCAGGTCGGGGATGTCCAATACCACCTGGCGGTCGAAGCGCCCGGG
>DBWD01000060.1 GCA_002308555.1 bacterium UBP3_UBA1247 | reverse complement strand
AATGGTGCGCGAGGCGAGACTTGAACTCGCACGGGTTTAATCCCACTAGCCCCTCAAGCTAGCGTGTCTACCAATTCCACCACCCGCGCATTTTACGTTTCATCACAGGAATTTATCCCTAATGAACTTTGCTATGATCCCGCTTGGTATTTCACAAGCAGGTGAAAAGAATGATACTATAATCGCCCCTGAAAGTCAAATAGAAGGGCCTTCACTCGTCCAGCGCCCCGGCGAACCACATGTTCAGGGCCAGCAGGGCGAAGCCGTCCCGGCAGTTGTCGCTTTTGACGAGCGCTTTGGCTTCCTCCATGGTGAACCACTTCAGCCCGAAAGTCTCGCCCTCGTCGTATTTTTCGCTGGCTTTCTCCGGGCCTGTTCCGACGAAGAGGTTGAAGCAGTGGTCGCTGCGTCCGATCTGGGGATAGAAAGTTTTTACGAGGCGGCAGGAGTTCATGGCGAAGCCCGTCTCCTCCAGGGTCTCGCGCCTGGCGGCCTTCTCCAGGTCCTCCCCGGGATCGGCGTTGCCGGCCGGCAGCTCCCAGTCGAAGCTTTCCACCATGTAGCGGTACTGCTTCGTCAGAAGCACCCTGTTCCCGGAGTCTATCAGCAGCACGCCCACCACGGGCATGGGATAACTGAGGGCGTGGAATTCTATTTCCTTTTTGCCCGAGCAAAGGATCCTGTCGGCGTAATGGGTCAGCCAGGAGCACTTGACCAGCGTCTTGCGCTCCAGCCTTTTCCAGGGCGGCTCCCCCTTCAGGGTCGTGTCGAGCAGCTCATCTTCCTTCATGCTTTTCGCTCATGATGATGGAGGCTTTGTAATTGACGTCGCTCAAAAGCAGCCTGACGTCGATCTCGTCGACCAGGGCGGAAAGATATTTTCTCAGGAAATATCTCTGCTCGCGGTAAGAAAGGGCGCCCTCCGCGGAAGCCAGCAGGCTCGAGAGATCCCCCACCCGGCCGAACCAGGAGACTGAGGAGGAGAAACTCGAGCGCCTGAGGTCCCTGACGTAGACTCCGCCGTCTTCGGAACAGCAGACGGTGTCGCAGGTGAAAGCGCCGTGGGTCATGCCGCAGTTGTGCATCCTGGCGGCCAGGATGGCCAGAGCCCTCAGCAGGCGGTCTTTTTCCTCCCTGTTTCCGCCGGCCATCTTGAAGGCGTCCCGGAAACTGAAGGAGGCTTTGACAAGATAAACGTAGGCCAGGGAGTTCGCGGTCCGCCCGATCATCAGCGGACGCTCCAGGGGGACGTGCAGCAGGACGGTCCTGGCGGCCTTGCGCCAGAGCGTCCTCTCCTTCCTGAGGAAAGGAAACAGCTTCTCGAAAAGGCTTATCCTGAGGCTTTGGATCTCCAGAGCCACCCGGCCCTGGGGATGATCGAAGATCGCGAAAGAGGAACCGCCTTTCCGCTCGAAGCGCGTCACCAGCGGATCGCCCGCCCAGTCCTTGCGCTCCAGGAGGGCGCAGATATCGGAAACTAGCAGGGAAGACTCTCCCTTGCGCATGAAGCCAGTGCCGTTGTTCCAGACTTTTATCGGCTCGAAATCCCTGTTTTTCCTGAGGGCGCGCCGGCTTCTGGAACGGGCCTGGGCGTTGTCGTAGCTGAGGAGCCGCTCGGCCACTTCCCGCCAGACCATGTGCCAGTCCCGGCGGTCGTGGGTCTCCGTGGTTCCGGTCGCCACGGCGAAATCCCAAATGTAAGCTTTCAGGAAGACCACCCTAAGCCTGTAGGGCACCTTTTTCCCCAGGCAGTGCTGGAGCTGCGTCAGGTCCTCCTCCAGCTGGACCCTGGTGGAAAAGCCGCGCCGGGCGTGCTGGAAATCCGTCACGTACCACTTTTTCTCCCGGGGCTGCCAGAGCAGGTTGCCCGCGTGAAGGTCCCGGTGGATCACGAAAGCGGCGTGCATGCGGGATATGAGCCGCGCCAGTTTTTCCGCGCGCTCCGCGGCGTCCTCCCTCTGCCATTCCGGGCGCATTTCGTCGTAGGTCACGCAGTCCTCAATGAATTTCGTGACGAGCCAGACTTTTACGCTGCCGCCCTGCTCGGCGAAACCCAGCGCCAACGGCTGCGGCACGTCCAGGCCCTCCCCGAACATGAAGTTGAGGATCCGCCATTCCTTCTGCGGGGCGGAGAAACCGCGCTTCCATTTCAGTTTCTCGAAAAAGGAGGAGAACTCGAAGCTTTTCACCAGGCTTCCGCCCAGACGGTAGACGAAGCGGTGGTAGCCGCTGCTCTTCAGAAGAACCGCGGAGGCGGAAAGAACTTCCTCCGGAGCGTTCAGGAACGCTTCGGGAAGATCGTTCGCATCAAAATTTTTGCCAAACTGCCAGTCTATCTTCACTGCTTCACTTCTTCGTTTTCTTTGTTCTGTGTCTCTTCCTCCGCCCGCTTTTCAGGCTGGTAGAAGCGCTTGCAGGCCTGCCAAACCTCGTCGTAGCCTATGGCCGTGAGGCAGGCGTTGTTCCTGGGGCAGACCTGTTCCCGGCAGGGGCTGCAGGGAAAAGGCTTGAAAAGATTCAGGCGCGGGCTCGTGACCACCGGCGGGCGCCAGCGGTAAAAGTCCGCCGGACCGTACAGGACGACCGAGGGCACGCCCTGGGCCGCGGCCAGGAAAGCCGGACCGGAGTCCACGCCGAAGAAAAACACGCTCTCCGCCATCAGGGCGGCGGTCTGGGCCAGCGTGGTGCGGCCGGCCAGGGAGACGGCGCGCTCCGCCTCGCAAGCCAAGGCGTCCAGCTCCTCTTTTTCGGCCGTTCCGCCCAAAAGTAATATCTTTATCCCCCATTCCTCGCCCATGTCCCTCAGAAGCCTTATCAGGCGCTGTTTGGGCCAATTCTTGGCCCGGCGCTTGGAAATCGGCGCCATGACCGCGTAAGGCTCGCCGCTCTCAAGCCCGAAGGAGCGCAGCAGGCGTTTGGCTTCCGCCTTGTCGCCGGAAGAATACCAGGAATATTCCAGAGCCAGGCTGTGGTCCTTCGGCAGAGGAACGCCCAGATGGTCCAGCACGTTCAGCACGGGCTTCAGGCAGTTCTCTATCTCCGTCAGGCTCTGGTCGTAGTAGCAGGGCAGGTCGATGAAACTCACCAGCTTCTCTTTCCTCAGTTCGCCGTAATTCACGAAAGAGCGGTAGGCGCTGATGTGTTTCGCGCCGCAGAAAAGCGCCCAGGGGACCCTGCCCAGATCCTGCGGGGAAATTATGAAATAATCTATGGCCCCGAATTCCCTGAGTTCCCGGCGCATCCTGAACTTGTCGAGAATCGCGCCGCTTTTGGGAGCAATGACGACCCGGTCGCAGTAGGGGCAGTTTTTCAAGATCTCCAGGCCGCCGGCGTGCTTGGCCAGGACGGTCAGCTTGGCGTCCGGCAGAGCCCGGCGCAGCGTTCTCAGGGCCGGGATGAAGTTCAGCATGTCCCCGATGTTCTGAAGTCTCGTAAGAACGATGTTCACGGCTTCATCCCCAGGAGAAACTTAAAATACGCGGCCCAGGCCTTCACGCGGAAGGGGCGCTGTCCCAGGGCGAGCCTGAAGTTCGCGGCGGCTTCCTCCCTTTCCCCTTTCCCAACCGCGATCTGGGCCAGATGAAGATAAATGCTGGCTTTGCGGCGGCGCAGTGAGGAGGCCGGGACTTTCCCCTTCAGAAGCTCCTCGTGAAGTTTCAAGACTTCCCGCTGGGCCAGGTAGATGCGGTCGCGCTGGCGCTTGCCGGTGGAGGTCTTGTGGGAGCGGAACATGACGAGCGGCTCCTGCGCGTAGGAGCCCCTTTCCTTCTCCGCCAGTTTCAAAAAAAGATCCCAGTCGTCGCTGGGCGCGAAGGCGGGCACGAAGCCTTCTATTTCCTCCAGCAGAGCCTTTTCCACCAGGGCGGCGGAAGGCGGTATGAACAGGCGGCCCTCCACGATCTTGCGCAGGGTCTCCCCGGCGTCGGAGGAACCGTCCGCCTTCAAAACTTTTCTTCCGTCGGCGTAAAAGCGGCGGAAAGCGGAATAGCCCCAGCGGGTGCCTTCATCGGCGATTATTTTTACCATCGCCGAAAGCCTGCCCTTTTCCCAAAGGTCGTCCTGGTCGAGCAGGGCGATGTATTTTCCGGCGCTTTCCCTTATGCCCCTGTTCCTGGCCGCGGCCACGCCGGCGTTTTCCTCCCTGATGAACTTCAGGGATCTCAGCACGGGCGAAGGCGAGGAGGCGCAGAATTCTTTCACGAAAGCCGGGCCGTCGTCAGTGGAACCGTCGTCCACCACCACCAGCTCCGCCTCGCCGAAGTCCTGCTCCGCCACGGACCTCAACGTCTCTTCGACGAAGGGGCATCCGTTGTAGAGCGGCAGAACTATGGAAACGAGAGGCGCGGGCATCAGGAATAAAGAGCCGCTTCGAGGAGCGGCTTTTTTAAACGTGAAGACTGAGGGGCGGAGGAATTATTCCTGACGCTTGGGCACGCGGATCTTCTGGCCGACTTTCAAAGCGGTGGAGGTAAGATCCGGGTTGACGTTGTAGATGTCCGTGATGGTCACGCCGTAGTCCCGGGCAATCATCCAGATGCTTTCCCCGGCCGCCACCACGTGCTCGTAAAGGGAGTCGTAGCTGATGTTGGCGGAGCTAGGCTTGCCGGTGCGGACGATCTGGCTGGAGGAACCACCCGAAGTTCCGGAGGAACCGGAGGAGGAATGGGAAGCCTGGCGCTGGGCGGCCTGCTTGGCGCGGGAGTCGACTTCCGAGATCCTGGATTCCAGCTGGGCCAGCTTGGTGCGGTTCTCGTTGATGTAGCCCTGGAGCGTCTTGGCGTCGCCCTGGATCACCTGCAGGTTCTTGTCGATCTTTCTCTGGGACTCGAGATTGGCCTCGTTCATAGTCTTGAGCTGGCCGACAAGCTGGTTGTAAGCCTTGTTCAGAGCCTGGATGTCTTCCGTTCTGGAAGAGCTCTTGGACAGCTGGCTCAAGCCCTGCTGGGTCTCGCTGACCCTGGAGGAAACGTCCCTCAGGGAGCCCTGGGTCTGGCTGAGCATGCTTCTCAGGGAAGCGTTTTCGTTCTCAAGATTCCTGCAGCGTGAGGAGAGGTCCTCGATCTGGTTCACGAGGCTTTTCGTGTCGGAGGAAGTCCTGTTCAGCTCGGTCCTCAGCTTGGCGATCTGGATCTGTTCCGGAGTGACGGTGTCCGGCGTCGCGCAGCCCCAAAGGAGAGCGGCGGCAACGGAAAGCGCGAAGATTTTCTTAATGGTCAGCATAATATTCCCCGTGAATTAAAAAAAGAGCCGGGCTTTTGCGCCCGGCCTTTTCAAAGAAGAACTTTATCTGGGCATGTCGCCGATCTTGAATTCAGCGCGGCGGTTCTTGGCGTAAGCCGCCTCGGTGTTGCCGGAGACGGCCGGCTGGCTTTCGCCGTAGCTGACCTGGTCCATGCGCTGGAGCGGAACGCCCAGGTTGGAGAGGTATTCCCTGACGGCGCCGGCGCGGTGGGAGCCGAGAGCCATGTTGTACTCTTCGGTGCCGCGTTCGTCGCAGTGACCCTCGATCCTGAGAGCCAGCTGGGGATACTTCTTCATGAAGGCAGCCGCGCCCTGAATGATGGCTTCCTCGGCGGACTGGATGTCATAGCTGTTGTACTTGAAATACAGCGTGCGCAGGGTGGCCTGGGCCTCGGCCGCGATCTTGGCGTCGGGGTACTGGCCGGGAGCGTAGAAGGTCGCGCCGCTGGCGCCGCCCATGGGCATGTCGCCGGGCATGTAGTCGCTGCCGCCGCCGGAGCCGAGAATGGCGCCGTCGTCGCTGAGACCCCAGGGGTTGATCTCGGTGGCGGGAGTTTCTTCCTTGTTACCGCAGCCGGCTAAGACCACGCAGACTAAGAGAGCCGCGAAAAAAGTACGCAACATAAATTTGCCTCCAAAAAGGTAAGTTGTTAATTTCTGTTTATGGTTTAACTTAATATTAATGGTATCAAATACGAGGTCTTTTTTCAATGCGCCCGCCGCGGTCCCTTATCCTTCCCCGCGCCGCGCTTAAAAACCTTCTGTTTTTGATATAATCAAAACATGGCTAAAATATATTCCTATCTTTCAATATTGCTCATTCTTTCGGCCTTCGCCGCCCAGGGGGTGCCCTCCTCCGCGGAGATCGCCTACCGCTATTTTCTGAAAGCCACGAGCAACAACTGGAACTCCACCACCATCACCAATCTCGCCCCGCTGGAGCGCGCCGGGCTTCCTCCTATGCCGCCGCAGCTGATCTCCGGGGACGAATATTTCACCGGCCGCACGAAAGTGATCCTGGCCCTGCCCACGGACGGCTCCAAAATAAGGTACACCCTGGACGGAAGCCCCGCCAACGAGTTCTCCCTTGAATATACCGGCGACATCGTTCTCAGCGACTCCGCCAAACTCAGGGCGGTCATTGTAAGCCCCGGCGGCAAAGTCAGCCCGGAGCTCATCAAGCAGTTCAACCAGGTGGGGCTGCGCAACGGCAATTTTGAGAGCGGAGACGAATATCCCGATTTCTGGGGCTCCTCCGGCAGCGCCCGCTTCGTCTATGAAAAAGACGCCGGGCTGGGCGGCTCGAAATGCGTCTCCATCGCCTCCGACGAACTTTGCAACGCCTACTGGACCCAGACCATCAAGGTCAAGCCCTTCACGCCTTACGTTCTGAAAGGCTCCATAAGGCTCAGCGGCGTCACCGGCGACAGCGAATACTGCATAGCCACCATCGGCGGATACATCAACGCCAAAAGCGAGACGGGACCGAAAGTGGGCTCCGACCCCAACGCCGGCTGGACGGAATACACCGTGGACGTCATGACCGGCAACACCCATGAAGTAAGAATAGTCTGCCGCCTGGGAGACCTGGACATCGAAGACAACCAGGGCGGCATGAGCAAAGGCAAAGTCTATTTCGACAACCTCTCCTTCGAGGAAAACACGGAAGTTACAATTTTCCGCGGCAAATACGTCATTCTTCCCCTTTACAAAGATATCTTGAAGACCGTAGGCGGACCCTCCGTGGCCCAGGCCATGGTCCAGAACACGGAAGCCGCCTTCGCGGCCATGAAGGATCTGACCGGCTGGGCTCCTCCGGGAGCGATGGAAGTCTTCCCCATCTGGACCCCCATCCACTGGTCGATCAGGGCCGGCGGCTGGTCGGGCTGCCCCATTCTTGTCACGCCGGGCTTCTATTCCTCCAACTGGCGCCACGCCAAGGAAAACCTTGTGAGCGGCGTTTTCGTCCACGAGGGCGCCCACAACTACAACAACGCCCTCTGGTCCCCCTCCGGACACGAATACACCCACGCTCTGCTGCAGATGTACGCCGTCCAGGCCCCGGGGCTCTCGGTGGACGACAAACCCTGGGCCGGGCCAAAGCCCAACGGCGATACCTGGTTCAAAGGCGCCGCCGACTTGGAAAGGAAAGACGGCTTCATCATGGGCCCCTGGCAGTACGCCATGAAAATGTGGGACATGGGCGAAAAGCTCGGCTGGCAGTATGTCAAGAAAGCCTTCCGGGATTTCCACGAGATCGAGCATCCGCCCCTGAAGACCCAGAACGAAAAGATCAACTATTTCATAGACCGCCTCTCCGTCCATTCCGGCCACGACGTCAGGAAAGAATTCTTCACGACAGAGCAGTGGGACTTCTTCATGAGCCTGCACGGAACGCGGCCCGACCCCATCATGATCGAGGAAGTGGACCTGGACGCCACCAACGTCTATTTGGCCTACATCAAATGGGAAAAAGCCAAGAGCAAAAGCTTGGACAAGCCTGAAGCCAAGAGCGCCGCCGCCAGAGACGCCGTCTACAACGACTCCCTGACCGCCCAGGCCCCCACCTACTACATCTTCAGGCTCAACAAAGGCTGGAAAAAATTCGTGGGCAAAGTCGGCTTCCAGCGCGGCAAGAAAGGCGAAGTCAAATTCGAAGTATACGGCGACGACAAGAAACTTTTCAGCACCAAAGCCAAGAACGACTCCGCCCACAGCTTCAACGTGGACGTCTCCGACGTTTCCATACTGCGGCTGGAGACCGTCAACCTTGGCCCCGAGGACAACCCCAAGGTCTTCTGGTTCGATCCCGAACTAATAAGGGACGACCAGCTGGCCGCCATGAAGAAAAACAAGGCCGAGAGCAGCGGACAGAAGACCGGCTACAAGCGCCCGGTCCACCGTCCCTCCTCCACCCACGTGGGCACCACTCTCCGGCACGCGGACGAATAAGCGTTCTTAAAAAACAGTCCGCGCAATATCACTAAAAAAAATAAAGGCTCCCGAAAGGAGCCTTTATTTTTTCGCGGAATAGTTTCGCTTTTATCTGCGGCCGCCGCNNAGCGCCGCCGCCACCGCCCATACGGGCACCGCCGCCGCCCATGCGGACTCCGCTTCCGCCGCCCATTCTGGCGCCGCCCATGCCGCCGCCCATGCGAGCGCCGCTGGAGGAGCCGAGGCCGGAACCAACGCGGGCTCCGCTGGAGGAACCGAGAGACGCGCCGCTGCGCACCGCGCTGCCGGAGTACGAGGGCACGGAGGGCGTGGTGAAGGAGCTGGACCTGACGCCCTGGCGGGCGCCGCTTCCGCTGCCGCTGCC